>CAIXAA010000628.1 GCA_903917305.1 uncultured Myxococcales bacterium
CGACATCAAGAACGCCAGCAATTTCAGCTCAATCGTCGTCAGCGGCAGCGGAACATCGTCCAGCCAGGCGGTGTGGGACGGCACGTCGACGCGGAAGGGGCCGGCGACCTGCATGCCTTCCGGCTCCTTGACGGCCTCGACCCGGCGCAGCAAAGCTTTGATTCGCAAGGAGAGTTCGCGCACGGAGTAGGGCTTCACCACGTAGTCATCCGCGCCGATCTCGAAGCCGACGACGCGGTCGATCTCCTCGCCGCGCGCGGTCGCCATGAGAATCGGCAGGTTGCGCGTGCGGGTGTCGGCGCGCAAGCGGCGGCAGACCTCGAGGCCGCCGAGGTCCGGCAGCATCAGGTCCAGGACCACGGCGTCGAACGGCAACGGACCGGAGGTCGCCTCCAGGGCGGCGCGGCCGGTTGCCGCAATCGTGACGTCAAAACCCTCGCGTTTCAGGCCATAGGCCACCGTGCGCGCGAGATCCGGTTCATCCTCGACCAGCAAGACACGGGGCGCCATGGCTCACTCCTCGCCGGCGCCGCGCAGGGACACCGCGCGCAAACCGGCATGCTCGCAAGCCAAAAGCGCCCTTCGCACGGAGCCGAAGCGCACGCCCGCGCCCGGCGTCACGAACACCGGTTGGTCCTGGTCGAGCGCCGCCAGGGCGCGCAGCCGCCAGGCGAGGTCCGGATGCTTCACCGCCTGCCCGTTGAGCTGCCACGCTCCCAGCGCGCCGACGTGCAACTCCACAGGCGGCCGATGGATTCGGTTCGATCCGGCCTGGGCGCACGCCGTCAGGCTGGCGAGTACGACCGCGAGCGCGACGGTCCTTGCGACACTGCGCTCTTGCGTCCTGTTCATGGACTACCTCCAGTTTCGTCGCCAGGAGCATGTCGGCGCCGCGTGGCAGCCCGATGGCCGGCATGTGACGATCTCGCGACGGAGCACAAAGGCAGCGCCGTGACGCGCGTGCAACACTTTCATGACAGCAAACTTGAGTATTTCAAATAACTTGCATTCGGTCGGCGGCGAACGGACCCTATCGTCAGCCGCCCTGGACTGCGGCGCGGAGCAAGCATGCGCATCCTCTACGGCGTCGCGGGCGAAGGCTTGGGCCACGCCATCCGGTCCCAGGCCGTACTCGAACACCTGGTGGCTTGCGGCCACGACGTCGCGGTGATGGCGAGCGGCCGGGCGTACGAGGTCCTCGCGAAGCGCTTCGCAAATGTCCACAGGATTCAGGGACTTTTCCTGGCCTACGACCAGGAGCGCATGTCGGTGGGCCGCACGCTGCTCGGCACTGCGCTGCAGCTCGTGCCCGGCCTGCGCCACAACCTGAGCGTTTCCATGGGCCTTGCGACGGGCACCGGTGGCAGCGTGCGCGGCATGGCGCCCGGCCGCGACATCGTGCAGCGCCTGCCGTTTGCGCCCGACATCGTCCTGACCGACTTCGAGACGTGGAGCCTGCTCTATGCCCACGTCAGCGGCGTGCCGGTCGTCAGCATCGACAACCTGCAGGTCATCCACCGCTGCAAGCAGCCGAAAGACATCGTCAAAGGGCAGCGCAAGGCGTTCGAGCTGGCCCGCACGGTCGTCCGCGCCAAGCTGCCCGGCGCGGATCACTACGTCATCACGTCGTTTTTCCCGGCCAAGGTGCGCAAGAAGCACACGACCGTGGTGCCGCCGGTGCTGCGCGCCAGCGTGCTGCAAGCCAGATGTACCCGCGGCGAGCACGTGCTGGTCTACCGTTCCGGCGGCGATGACGGGCGCTTGGAAGAGGTGCTGCGCGCCTTCCCGGACACGGAGTTCCGCATCTATGGCACGCCTCACGGCCGCGATCGCGACGTGCGGCAAGACAACCTGCTGTACCGGCCCGTGTCGGAAGAGCAATTCGTCGCTGACCTCGCCTCCTCGCGGGCGGTCATCGCGGGTGGCGGCTTCACGCTGATGTCGGAGGCGATCTACCTGGGCAAGCCCATGCTTTCCGTGCCGATTCCGGGCCATTTCGAGCAGAACATGAACGCGCGCTGGCTCGAACGGCTGGGCTACGGCCTGCAGACCGAGAAGCTGCGCAAGCGCGATGTGCGCACGCTGCTGGAGCAAGGCGACGAGTTCGCTCACGCCCTGCGCGACCACCGCCAGTGCGGCAATGCCGACGCTTTCGAGGTGATCAGCGACGTGATCGAGCGCCTGGTCCGGTAGCCAGGCCGCCAGGTCGTCGCGCGGCAACGCAAAGACCGCCGCGCGGTGGTCGCGCTGTGGCGGCCCATCGGACCGCGGGCGTCGGCGCCGGTGATCGCGATGTTCGCGATGGCTTTGGACAGGTTCAGAGCGGTTCGGCTGGCGCGGTTTCGCGATCCTCGGCCAGCCACTCGGCACGAATCCGTCCGGCGATGAACAGGAACGGAAACGACGCGAACAGCCCGATGAAACCGAGCGCGTGCTCCCAAGCAATGATGCTGATAATCAACACGAATCCCGGCAGGTGCACGTGGCGCGCGGTCAGGCGCGGGTTGAGGTAGTACGACTCGATCTTGTGCAGCACGGCGGTCAGGCCCAGGAAGAGCCCGACGCCGAGCCAACCCTGCTGCTGGAAGGCCATGACGGACAACACGATGCCGGACAAGAGGTTGCCGACCACGGGCACCAGGCTCGACGCGAAAATCATGAACAGCAACAGCGGCTTGTGCGGCAGGCCGAGCAGGAACAGGACCGGCAACGTGAGCACGGCGTTGCACAAGGCCACCACGAGCTGCAGCTGCAGCGTGACGACCACGGCTTCGGACAGGTGCGCCAGCCAGCGCAGGAGCGTGCCGCGCAGGGACGTCGCGGGAATCTCGGCGCGGAACTTGGTCAACTCCGCTTCTTCCAACAGAAAAACTACGGAGAGAATGAAGCCGACGGTCAGGTACACCAGCCCGTGGCCGAGCGCCGCCAGATAGCCGACCGCGCCCGCTGCATAATCCTGCGCGTGGGCGACGAGCTTGTCCGTGTCGTGCAGCCAGCCCCGCGCCTGGTTGTAGGCTGGCAGGTTGCGGATCTCCGCAATGCGTTGTGGCAACGTTTCGCGAACTTGCGTGATCCACTGCACCGCGTGCTCGGCGCCGAACACCGCGCCCAACGTGGCCACGAGCAGCGCGAGCAGCACGACCGTTGCGAGCGCGAGGCGGGGGCGCACATGGAGACGCGCCGACAGTAAGCGACTCGCCATGCCCAGCACGCCGACGAACGCGACGAAGAACACCAGCAGGATCAGCAACTGCCGGAAGAGCACGAGCAAGGCCAGGAAGCTCGTCACCGCGATGAAGCGCCGTGGCGTCCGTTCGCGGAGAAAATCGCCGACGCGGTCCACGGCTGCCTCCGGTGCGTAGCACAGCGGAAAGGGTTCGCCGTGCAGCTTCCACGCCGCTCGGCGCGCCGCCGGCCCCTTCCGGCAGCGCGATGTCGGAGTCTGAGCGGC
>CAIXAA010000629.1 GCA_903917305.1 uncultured Myxococcales bacterium
TCGGCGCCTGCATGTTCTCGATGTTGATGGCGAACATGTTCCTGCTGCCGGTCTTCATGCAGGAGGTCCTCGGCTTCACCGCGACGCAGTCCGGCATGGCGCTGATGCCGCGTGTCATCGTCATGATGCTGTGCACGCCGATCGTCGGCCGCCTCTACGGCCGCGTGTCGTCGCGCATCCTCATCGGCATCGGCATCTGCCTGGTGTCCGCCGGCGGCTTCCTCATGAGCCACTTCACCCTCGCCACCAACAGCACGCAGATCATCCTGGCGATCGCGGTGCAAGGCGTCGGCTTCTCCTGCCTGTTCGTCCCGCTGACCACGACGGCGCTGGCGTCGATTCCGCGCCACCGCATGCCGGACGCGACCGGGCTGAACTCCCTGCTGCGGCAAGTGGGCGGTTCGATTGGTCTTGCCGCCTTCGCCACCCTGCTGGCGCGCTATGGCACGGTGGCGCGGGCCACGGTCGGCGCCCATCTCGACCCCGCGCGGCCGGAGGTGGCGCAACGGCTTTCCGCGATGACGTCGGGTCTTGTCGCGCGCGGGCTGGACACGGTGACGGCGCAAGCGGCAGCGTTTCGTCTGATGGCTGGCAGCGTTGCGCGCCAGGCGATGGTCCTGGCGTTCGAGCGGGTGTTCCTGTTGGCGGCCCTGCTGTTCCTGCTGGTGCTGCCGCTCCTGTTCTTCTTGAAGACCGCCCGCGCGGATGGCCCCAAGGCCGAGGTACATGTCGAATGAGCACGCTCAACACCGCCCGCAAACCTGAGGATGCCACCGTGGCGAACCTGCACGCGGCGCCGCCGGACAAGCCCAAGAGCAAGCGGCCGTTCGCGATTCTTGGCGTGATGCTGCTCCTGACGGCCGGCAGCCTGGGCGGCTACCACGTCGTGAAGGCAGGCGAGGAGAGCACGGACGACGCGCAGGTGGAGGCCGACATCGTGCCGGTCGCCGCGCGCATCGGCGGTTTTGTCGAGACGCTGGCCGTGCATGACGATCAGCGCGTCCACAAAGGCGATCTGCTGCTGCAGCTGGACGAGGCGGACCTGCGCGCCCGCTTGCGGCAGGCGGAGGCGGAGGTGGCGACGGCGCGCGCCCAGGTCACGAATGCCGAGGCGCAGGAGCGCATTGCCGCTGCCAACGAGAAGGGCGGAACGCGCACGGCGGAGGCGCAGGTCTCGGGTTCGTCGACGGCGGTGACGGGCGCCGGGTCGCAGATTGCCGTGGCCAAGGCCGGCCTGGACCGCGCGCGGGCGGACGTGGATCGCGCGGAGACCGAACAGCGCCGTGCCGAGCAGTTGGCGGAGGCGGGCGCCGGTTCCAAGGAGCGCGCGGACACGGCTCGCAGCGCCACGGCCATCGCGCGGGCCTCGCTGGCGCAGGCCAAGGCGATGCTGGCTGCGGCGGAAGAGGCCAAGACGAATGCTGAAGCCCACGTCGAGGAGGCGCGCGGGCGGCTGGAGCAGAGCGGCTCCCTGCAAGCGCAGGTCGAGGCGGCCGCGGCCGGCGTGAAGCTGGCGCAGGCGCGGCTGCAAGTGGCTGAAGCGGCGGCGGAACAGTCGCGGCTGCAGCTCTCCTACGCCCGCGTGACGGCGCCGCAGGATGGCACGGTGACGCGGCTGCAGGCGCGCGCCGGCCAGATGCTGGCGCTGGGTCAGCCGCTGGCGTGGATCGTGCCGGACAAGCTGTATGTCGTCGCGAACTTCAAGGAGACGCAGGTCGGGGCGATGCGGGCCGGGCAGGCGGCGCACGTCCGCGTGGACACGTATCCGGATCGCCTGCTGGAGGGCAAGATCGAGAGCGTCGCGGCAGGCACCGGGGCGCGCTTTGCCTTGCTGCCGCCGGACAACGCCTCGGGCAACTTCGTCAAGGTCGTGCAGCGCGTGCCGGTGCGCGTGATCTTCGAGCGCAAGCCCAGCGTCGCCTTGCGCGCCGGCATGTCCTGCGATGTCGAAGTGGAGGTCGGCGCCCACTGACGCTGGCTTGACGGCGCGGCCAAGTTGGCGTGCAGTGGCGCCATGCGCAACCTCGTCTTCCTCCTCGTCTTCACCGCTTGTTCCTCTTCGCCGGGCGCTCGCGCGGCCGGCACCATCGCCGATGCCACGCTCGACACGCTCAGCGCCGACACGCCTGACGCTGCACCGTCCGACACGGTCGCGCCCGTCGACACGGCCGTGGACACAATGGCCGCGGGCGATGCGACGCCGACCACCGATACGGCAGCCGGCGACGTGGCCGCGGCGCCGAAGGTGCTCACGCTCGACCCCAAGACGCTGACCTTCTTCAGCCTTCCCATCAACTCCCTGCGCATGGCCGTCGCCGGTCTCGACCCGGTCGCCCACGCGTGCGTGAGCCTCATCTTCGACTTCTCCAACACCGGCGCGTCGAACGCCGCGCACTGCGACGACTTCCACGCTTCCTTCCCGTATGCGCTCGTCAAGATGGGCACGGACGGTCCCTGCAAGGACTGGCAGTACGGCGCGCCGGACAGCGTGATTTCCACCAAAGGTTGCGTGGACTTCGCCATGTTCGGCCACGCCGACCGCGATCTGGCGGATCTGGAAGTCCAGGTCGCGACGCCCGACTTCACGGGCCTGGTGCGCGTCGACAACCGCACGACAACCACGCCGAATCCGGTCAGCTTCGTGCTGAACTACCTGAGCGACGTGCCGGAGTACATCTTCATCCAGCAGTTCGGCGATCACGGCGCGCCCGCGTGGGTGCAGATCAGCAAGGACGGTGCGCCCGTCATCGCTTTCGACCGCTGCGACACGGTGACGTGCGACCTGCCGGGCGCGATCTGCGCGTCCGTGGCGCACCAGGTGAGCGACATCATGCACAAGTCCGCAAAGGGCAGCGCCGCCCTGACGTGGGACGGCCGTTTGCGCACGCTCGACGCCGCCAAGGGCTGCATGGCCGCCACGCCCGCGCCGCCCGGCAACTACACGGCAACGTTCTGCTTTGGCTCGCAAGTGAAGGGCGAAGCCGGCTTCGGCGACGTGCTCACGCCGGAGTGCCACGACGTGCCGTTCACGCTGTCGCAGAAGACCGTCGTCTACACGGTGAATGCTGGCGGGTAGCGCACGTTGCCGGCAGCGATGGTCGTGGCACAATGCGGCACCACACAGTGGAGGCGGCCATGATCGAGCACGAGGAGGCCTACCGGCACCTGTTCCGCACGCTCTCCGTCGGTGTCGCGTACTGCAAGGTGCTGACCGACGGCCCGGTCCCGCACGACTTCCAGTACCTGGATGTCAACGAAGCCTTCGGGAGACTGACCGGTCTCAACGACGTGATCGGCAAGCGCGTGTCAGAAGTGCTTCCAGACGTTCGAGAGTCGGACCGGGAGCTGCTCGAGATCTACAGCGAAGTGGCCTTGACCGGCCAGCCGCGGAACTTCGAGCGTTATGTCCAAGCGCTGGGGAAATGGGTTGCCGTCTCGGCATCGTGCCCCAAGAAGGGCCACTTCCTGGCTGTTTTCGAGGTCTCCAGCGGTCCCCTGCTAGCGCAGGCGCTGCGCGAGAGTGAGGCGCGGGCCGTGTCGGTGCTCGACTCGATGGCCGAGGGCGTCATGATCCACGATGCCAGCGGTGCGGTCCTGACCTGCAACGCCGCCGCGGAGGAGATCCTTGGCCTGACCCGGGAGCAGCTGCAAGGCCGCGCGATGAAGGACCCGCGCTGGCACCTGGTCCGCGAAGACGGCACGCCGCTGCCGACCGAGGAGCGCGCCTCCGCGAAGGCGCTGCGCACGCAGGAGCGGGTGACGGGGCTCATCGCGGGTGTCTACCGACCCGATGGCTCGGTCGCCTGGTTGTCCGCCAACGCTGCGCCGATCCGCTACGATGCCGGGACGCAACCCGCCGCCGTCGTCGCCACGTTCGCGGACATCACGGCGCGCAGGCATGCCGAAGATGCCTTGCGCGCGAGCACTGCACGCCTGCGCGAGCGCGAGTCGCTGCTGACGAGCGTCGTCGAGAACATCCCGGACTACGTGCTGCGCTACGACCGGGAGGGACGGCACCTGTTCGCGAATTCGCGGGTCTATCGCGATGCCGGCCGGTCGGAGGCGGAGTTCCTCGGCAAGACGCACAGGGAGGCGGGTTTCCCCGAGGAGGAATGCCTTCTCTACGAGAGCACGATTGCCAAGGCCTTCGAGACACGGGAACCCCAGGTGCGGATCTTCGAGTGGGAGAGCGTCCAAGGACGAAAGCACCTGGAATGGCGGGTGATCCCAGAGTTCGCGCCGGATGGCAGCGTCGCAACGGTGCTCGGGCTGTCGCGCGACATCACGGCGCAGAAGCAGGCGGAGGCGGCGCTGCGCGCGAGCGAGCAGGCGCTGCGGCGCGCCCAGCAGGTGGCGCATGTCGGCGATTGGACGTGGGAAGGCGCCACGAACACGGTCAGCTGGTCGGACGAGATGAAGCGCATCTGGGGCTGCGACCCGGCGGATTTCGGCGGCGACATGTTCGCGATCATGCGCCACGCGATCCACCCCGACGACCAGGCAGAGGCGTTCGCGCTGGCGGAGTCGGCGGCCACGACGGGCGAAGCTCCGGAGACCGAGTACCGCGTCGTGCACCAGGACGGCACCGTGCGCCACCTGTGGGTCCTGCCGGGGGACCGCTTCACGGACGAGCAAGGCAAGCTGGTGCGCCTGACCGGCATCGTCCAGGACATCACGGAGCGCGCGCATGACCA
>CAIXAA010000630.1 GCA_903917305.1 uncultured Myxococcales bacterium
GGCCGCGCGCGCCGGATCCTTCTTGAGCACCTGCAGATCCAGCGGCCGCGGGTGGCACCCCGCCGGAAGGTTCGCCGGCAACAGCTGGATCTGCAAACCCTTCGCCTTGGGCGCCGGCTTGTCGTCGCGGCACAGCGCCGCCTGCGCCGCCAGCGTCAGCACCTGCAGCTGGTCGAGCGCATCGGGCGGCAGCGGCCTGCAGGCGAAACCGGCATCGAACACCGTGCGCTCGCTGAGCTTTCCCGCCTTGTCCACGTCCACTTCGCCGATCTGCCAGCCGCCGAGGTACCACGCGACGCGCAGCGCATCCGTGGCGGGCATGGCCTCGCGCACGTCGGAGAGCGGCGCCGGGGACGCTGGCGCCGACTCCGGCTCCATCGTGCGCGGCGCCGCCCAGACCGCCGCGAGCAGCGCCGTCAGCGCTTTGAGCCCAGGATTCGGCGTCTTCTCGTACTCGCCCTTGCCGTTGTAGCGCACCACGCAGCCCGCACCCGGCGCGATGCGCAGCGCGACGATGGTCTGGCCATGCACGGCCGAGTCGCGGTACGGCTCCATCTTGCAGATCGGGCTGAGGTTCTTCGACCAGCGGCGCAGATCCTCCAGCGGCAGGCGACCCAGCTCCGCCCAGGGCTCCTGCGTGCCCAGCTCGCGACCCAAGGCCACCCGCTGCAGGCGAAAGGCGCCGTCGCCGCGCACCTGCAGGTCTTCCCTGGCCATGGGCGAGACGTAGCGCACCCGCAGCACGACGTCCGCCGGCGGCGGCTGCCAGCCCTGCGCTTGGGCAGGCCGCGGCGCAAGCGCGAGCACGGCCAGAAGAACTCCCACGATGCGCTGCGACATGCTGGCCTCCATGCCGGCAAGTCTGCCCGGAAACGCGCGCCGGCGCGAGGGCGGCAAAACTGCCGCTTGTCCCGCACCTTCTGGCCGCGTAGGCTGGCGCGGATGAACCGACGTCCGGCCGCGCTGCTGATCCTCCTGACGAGCCTGCTCCTGCCGCCACCGGCGCGGGCGGAGACGCTGGACCTGCCCGGCGTCGCGACGGCAACGGACGTCGTGCTGCCGGCGGAGCTGGCGCGGCTGGAGCTGGAGGCGCCGCCCGCGGTGACGTGGTGGTGGGGCTGGACGCTGGGCTACGCCGGGCTGGCGGCGGTGCAGGGCGCCGGCTACGCGCTGATCCACGACGAGCAGATGCGGCCGCAATTGCTGGTGGGTGCGGCGGGATCGGTGCTGGGCGTGGCCGGCATGTTCCTGAATCATGTGAGGGATGTCGGCGAGGCGCAGCGCGTGCTGCGGGACGCGCCGGACGATGCCGCGCGCCAGAAGCTCGCCCGCACCTGGCTGCCGCGCGCGCGCGATGCCGAGATCGAGGGCCGCCGCTGGCTCAACCACGCGCTCTGCCTCGCGGTCGGCGTGGCTTCCGGCGTGGTGCTGTGGCGCGTCTACGACCAGCCGGGGCGCGGCGTGATGTCCGCGCTGGCGGGCGTGGCGGTCGGCGAGGCGCAGCTGCTCAGCCAGCCTACAGGTCTGCTGCA
>CAIXAA010000631.1 GCA_903917305.1 uncultured Myxococcales bacterium
CTGCTGCAGCTGACGCTGCCGCGCACGCTGGGCAAGTCGCCGAAGTCGGGCGAGCCGGTCGTAGCGACGGTCGGGCGCTACGGCGACTACATCAAGTGCGGCGAGGACACGCGCACGCTGCCGCCGGGCCAGTGGGCGACGACGGTCACGCTGGAGGATGCGGTGGCCCTGCTGGCGCGGCCGCGCAGCATCGCCGGCAAGGAGCACGTGCGCGACATCGGCGTGCGGGCGAGCGATGGCGCGACGATTTCGCTGTGGACCGGACGCTATGGCCTGTACGTGACGGATGGCAAGGTCAACAAGACGCTTGGTGAGAAGCACGATCCCGAACAACTGACCGTGGAAGTGGCCAATACGCTGCTGGCCGAAGCCAAAGAGGCGCGCGAGGGCAAGCTGATGGGCACCGATCCGGCGACGGGGGCCGAAGTTCGCTTGCTGGACGGCCGCTTCGGGCCGTACCTGACGGACGGCAAGACGAACGCGTCGCTGGCGCGCGGCACGGCCAAGGACGATGTCACGCTGGAAGAGGCGCTGGATCGCTTGAAGCACTTCGGCAAGCCGGTCAAGAAGAAGGCCGGGGCACGCGGCGCGGCGCGCAAGCCGGCGGCGCCGGTCAAGGCGGCCAAAGCGGCCAAGCCGGAGGCAGCCCCCAAGGCCGCCAAGGTCGCTGCGCCCAAGAAGAAAGCTGCGACAGGCAAGAAGGCGGTCGCCGTGAAGAAGGCGCCGCCTGCGCCGATGCCGCTGGCTGGGGCCGCTCCGGCCGCCGCCGCCAAGCCGGTCGTGCGGCGGCGTCCGGCGGCAGCCGTCTAGCCAAGCAAGCCGAGGGTCCTTGGCCCGTTCGAGGGATCCATGACTGCCCGCGCGCTCCTGGCACTCGCAGCGATCCTCTCGGCCTGCACGTCGTCAACTGCGCCGGCGCCGCCGAGCGCTGCGTGCACCGTGGCGCCGCATCGCCAGGTTGGCAAGCCCTCGGCGCTGCCCTTGCGCGACATCGTCGGCCTGTCCTCGCACCCGGCGTTGGGGCCCGGCGCCGATGCGGTCGCCGAGCGCGCGCTGGAGTGGAAGGCGCTCGCGACGCTGGGAATCCATCGCATGCGCACGGACTTCCGGTTTCGGACGATCGAGCCGCAAAAGGGCGGCTTCGACTTCACGCAGACCGATCCGCTCGTGAAGGAGGCCGCGGCGCACGGCGTCGACCTGCTGGCACTGCTCGACGGCACGGCGGCGTGGGCCACAGGGGAGGCCACGGGCGCCGACAAGTATCCGCCACAAGATCCAAAGGATGTCGCGGTCTTCGCCGCAGCCGTGGCCAGCCGCTACCAAGGCAGCATCCGCGAGTATGAAGTCTGGAACGAGCCCAACAACGGCTTCTCTTTTTGGCGCACCCCCAGCTTCTCGGGCGAACCCGACAAGTACGGTGCGCTGTATGTGCAGACGCGCAAAGCGCTTCTCGCGGCCGAGCCGTGCGCGGCCGTCGCCTGCGGCAGCGTCATCTACCACTACTTCGGCCTGTCCGGGCCGGACTTCGTCGCCGCGTCGCTGCAAGCCACGCCGGACCTGGCGCCGGCGATGGATGTCCTGTCCTTTCATCCCTATCCGCTCTATCCGCCGTCGCAGAGCCCGGAGGACGCGCAAGGCGGCGAAGTGCCGTTGCTCCAGCAAATCGCGGACATGGACGCGGTGCTGACAACCGCGGGCGCCAAGCCGGCCTCGCTGTGGCTGACGGAGCTGGGCTGGCCGACGTTCGGAGACGTGACGCCGCAGAAACAGGCGAGCTTCACGGTGCGCGCCATCCTCCTGTCCGCGCTGGGTGGCGCCGACCGCCTGTACCTCTACACGCTGCTTGATGTCGGCCAACCAAGCGATGTTTCACCGGAAGGCGACTTCGGCTTGATGACGCGCGGCGACGTGCAAGGGCAAGGCGCCGCCGCGCCGCAGCCCAAGGCGTCGTTCGTGGCGGTGCAGACGCTGATGGCGACGCTGGGCGGCTACCGGGTGCAGAAGCGACTGGCTGCGTCGACGGCCGACACGTATCTGCTTCAATTGACGAACAAAACGCAGACAGCTTGGGTCGCGTGGCGGGCCAACGAAGGGGAGACGGCGACGGCGGTGATCCAAACGCCGGGGTCGATTCGGGTGACCCGGCTGGACGGCACGTCAGAGGACGCCACTGAGGCGCTTGGCGCTTATCTCATCAAGGTTGCTCAGGATCCCATCATCGTGACGCAGCTCCCGTAGGTTTCAGCGCGGCGGCTCCAACAAGCCGACGGGGCGCAAGCCTTCCAGAAGCTTGGCGATCTTCTTCTTGAGGTTCGTCTCGATCTGCCGCACCCGCTCGCGCGAGATGCCGAACTGATCGCCGATGTCCTGCAGCGTCACTTCCTGATCCGCCAGCAACCGCTGATTCAGGATGGCCAATTCCTTGTCGTTGAGGTGCGCGTGCAGCTCGGACAGGCGCTCCGCCACGATCGAGCTGACCTCGGCGCTGGCAAACTGCTCCTCCATGCTCGGACCCGGCGACGCGATCGTCTCGGACAGCGTCATGCGGCCGTCCTCGCCGATCGTCGCGTCCAGGCTGAGATCGTGGCGGGCGGCATGCGCGGCGCGGCGCCATTCCTCGACCTCCGCCTCCGAAGGCGTGCGCGCCGTGCGCGTCGCCGAAGCCTCGCTTGCCGATTCCGCTGCGATCAAGAAGGTTTCATCCTCCTCGGGCACTTCGTCGTCGACCACGACCTCGACTTCGACCGGGGATTCCTCGCCTTCGATCAGGGCATCGGCCACGCCGGCCAAGGTCCGGGTCGGCCCAAGCTTGGGCGCGTGCGCCTCGAGCCCGAGATCGTCCGCCGCCTCGAGCGCCGGCACGCCGCGCCGGCCGAACAGCACGCGCCGCTGCTGCGAAATCGGCCCGACCTTCACCAGCGACCACGACTGGATGATGTAGTTCTGGATGTACGCCTTGATCCACCAGACCGCATAGGAAATCAGGCGGTAGCCGCGATCCGGCTTGAACTTGCGCACGGCCTTCATCAGGCCGATGTTGCCTTCCTGCACGAGGTCGGTCAGCTTGATGTCGTAGTTGTTGAACTGATACGCGATTTTCACCACGAAGCGCAGGTTCGCCGTCACCAGCGCGCGCGCCGCGTCGGGGTCGCCGGTCTCCTGGTAGCGCTTGGCCAGCGCGTACTCCTGCTCGCGGGTCAGCAGCGGGTAGCGGTTCACCTCGAGCAGGTACTGCTCCAGCGTGTCCTTGAGAATCGGTTCCCTGGCCATGCGCTGCCCCCGAACTTCCCTCGCGCCATCCGAATGCCCAAGGCCGCGCAGGGAGCGCCTAGGGCCAAGGTCGGGTCGCTGCAATGCCTGCATCCTAGCTTGCCTCCATGGCTCCGTCGAGCCTCACCTGTTGAAACAATGTAGGGGCGCGGCCCCCCTACGACCCCTCGCGGGTCCGCAAATGCGGCCCCGAAGCTGTCCATGCGCGCTTTGCTTCTTGCCTTTCGCGCGCGGCAGTGGCGCATGGACACCTTGACAACACGGGGCCGCGCACCATCATTCCAGCAGGCGCCTGAACTGTGCCACGCGTTTTGCCGAGCCGGCCTTCTGCCCGCCGAGGTCACCTGCCATGTCCACGCATCCCCCTGCTTCCATTGACTTTGGCACCTTCGTCCTGTCGCTGGCCAGCTCGGCGATGATGCACATGGGCCTGGTGCCGGACCCCACGGGCCGCGCCGGCGACGTGAACCTCGAGATGGCGCGCCAGACCATCGAGATGCTCGTGATGCTGCGGCAGAAGACTTCGGGCAACCTCGACCAGAGCGAGGCGAGCCTGCTTGAGCGGGTCCTGCACGACGTGCGCATGGCCTACGTCGAGCAGGCGAAGAAGCTGGCCTCCTGAGCGCGACCACGGAACACAGCAAACTTGCAGCGCAAACACTGCTGATCGTCGAGGACGAGACGGCGTTTGCCGATCTGCTCGAGCAGCACATGGCCGAGGCGGGCTGGCACGTGCTGCGCGCGGCGGACGGTGCGGCGGCGCTGGACGTGCTGCGAAACCAGACGCCTGACGCGATGCTGCTCGACCTGCAGATGCCGCGCATGTCCGGGCTGGAGGTGCTGGAGGTCCTGGCGCGCCAAGGCCGCGTGCCGGTGACGCTGGTCATGAGTGCTTTCGGTGGCTTGGACGCGGCCTTGCAGGCGCTGCGGCTGGGCGCGGTCGACTTCGTCTCCAAGCCGTTTCGCCTCGCGGAGGTCGATCTCAAGGTCCGCCTGGCCGTGGAGCGCAGCCGCAAGGCCGCGCCGAGCGCGCAGCAAGCCCGCGCAGGGCGCAAGGATGCGCCGCACGAAGCGGAGGTGCCGGCGCGCCTGTTCCACGGCATGGTCGGCCGCTCCGCGCCGATGCTGAACCTGTTCAAGCAGATCGATCGCGTGGCGCGTTTTGGCTCGACCGTGCTGATCAGCGGCGAATCGGGGACCGGCAAGGAGCTGGTGGCCAAGGCGATCCACGCCGCCTCGCCGCGCGCCCGCGGGCCGTTCGTGGCCGTGAACTGCGGCGCGATCCAGCCGAATCTGTTGGAATCCGAGCTGTTCGGCCACGTGCGCGGCGCCTTCACCGACGCGCATTCCGATCGCAAGGGCCTGTTCGAGGAGGCGCACGGCGGCACGCTGCTGCTCGACGAGATCGTCGATCTGCCTTTGCATTTGCAGGTCAAGCTGCTCCGCGTGCTGCAGGACGGCGAGGTGCGGCGCGTCGGCGGCAACAAGGACATCGCGGTCGATGTGCGCGTGCTGGCGGCGAGCGCGATCCCGGCGCGGCAGCGGGTGCGCGAAGGGCTGTTCCGCGAGGACCTGTTCTACCGGCTCTCGGTCATCGAGCTGGCAGTGCCGGCGCTGCGCGAGCGCCGCGACGACATCGAACTGCTGGTGGCGCACACGGTGGAGCGCGCCAACCAGCGCCTGGGCACGAAGATTCGCAGCGTGACCCCGCAGGCGATGGCGCGGCTGGTGGCGTACGACTGGCCGGGCAACGTGCGGGAATTGCAGAACTGCATCGAGCAGGCGTGCATCCTGAGCGAGACCGAGGACATCGACCTGGAGTCCTTGCACCTGGGGCGCGCGCCCGAGCCGATCCAATCGGCGCCGGTGATCCGCTCGGATTCGCTGAGCATTCCCGCGGCGATCGAGGTGGCGGAGCGCTCGCTGATCACGGCGGCGCTGGCGCGCACCGGTGGCAACCGCACGCACGCCGCGGAGCTGCTGGACATCTCGCCGCGCAACTTGCAGTACAAGATTCGGGCCTATGGGATCGACTCGCCGGCACCGACCGGACGGCCGCCCAAGAATTGAGGATTCATGAACCGCGCCAGTGACTTGCGCCAGCGCCTCGAGGCCCGCTACCCGCTGCTCTACATCGTGCACAGCGACGAGCGCGACGCGATCCGCCTGCTGGGCGAGGCGGCGGCCGCGGTGCCGATGCCCATCGACGTGGTGTCCTGCGGCCGCGCGGACGTGGCCGATGTGGCGGCGACGGCGCTGGAGCGGATGCTGGGCCGCGCCGAGCCGGCGCTGCTGGTTTTGCCTTTGGGCCATCGCCTCTTGCGCGACCCGAGCTTCGTGCGCCAGCTCGCCGAGGGCCTCACGCAGCTGGAGCTGCGCAGCCACGTCGTCGCGCTGCTGGCCCCGGTGACGGTGCCGTGCCCGGAGCTGGAGCGCGACATCGTGCACCTGCAAGTGCCGCTGCCGACCGCGGCGGAGCTGCAACCGCTTGTTTCAGCTGCCTTTCGTTCGCAGACGGGCGAGATCGACCGTGGGCTGGTGGCCGCCGCGACGCAGGCGATCCAGGGCCTCACGCTGGCGCAGGCGCGGCGGGCGCTGCGGCGGGTGCGGCGCGCGAACTTCGGCGCGGCGGCGGCGGTGGTGGAACTGCAGGCGGAGAAACGCGATCTGGTCGCCGCGGGCGGCACGCTGGAGATCGTCGATTCCCTGCCCGCGCTCGAGGAGGTCGGCGGGCTCGATGATCTCAAGGAATGGCTGCTGCGCCGGCGCAAGGCGCTGACGCCGGAGGCGCGCACGTTCGGCTTGCCGGTGCCGCGCGGCATGCTGGTCGTCGGCATCCAGGGGTGCGGCAAGTCACTGATCGCCAAAGCTTCTGCTGCCGCGCTCGGCCTGCCGCTCGTGCGCCTGGATCTGGGCCGCCTGTACACGGCGGAGCGCCAACCGGACGAGAACCTGCGCGAAGCGCTGCAGATTGCCGAGGCGATGGCGCCGGTGGTCCTGTGGCTCGACGAGATCGACAAGGCCTTTGCCCACGGCGCCAGCGGCGGTTCCGAGGCGGGATCGCGGATCTTCGGCAGCTTCCTGACCTGGCTCGGCGAGCAGCGCGCCGGCGTCTTCGTGGCCGCGACCGCCAACCGCATCGAGCACCTGCCGGCCGAGCTGATGCGCAAAGGCCGCTTTGACGATACGTTTTTCGTGGATCTGCCGGATCTTGCCGTGCGCACGGAGATCCTGGCCATCCACCTGCACGCCTCCGGCCGCGATCCGCGGCGCTTCGCCATCGACAAGCTGGCGCACACCGCGGAGCGGCTGACCGGCGCGGAGATCGAGCAAGCCGTCGTCGAGGCGCTGGCGATCGCGTTCTCCGAAGGCCGCGAGCTGCTCGACGCCGATCTGCAGGCCGTGCTTTCCAACACGGTGCCTTTCGTGGAAACCTACGAGCAGCAGGTCAAGGATCTCCGCGAGTGGGCGCGCCGCCGCTGCCGGCCGGCGGGAAGGGATCGGAGCCTGCGCGAATTGTACCTGTCGGCGCGCGGCGCCGGCGACACCATGGATCCGGGAGGCAAGCATGGCGGAAATCGCTAAGGTTGGCGTCATCGGCGCGGGCGCGTGGGGCACGGCGCTGGCCATCCACTCGGCGCGCATGGGGCACCCGACGCTGATCTGGGCGTACGAAGCGGGCACGGTCGCGGACATCAACCTGCACCGCGAGAACCGCACGTTCTTGAAGGGCGTGCCGCTGCCGTCGCTGCTGGAAGCCACGACGGATTTGGAAGAGTGCGTGCGGACTTGCCCGATCCTGCTGACCGTCATGCCGACGCCGCATGTGGCCGGCATCGCGCGCCGCATCGCGCCGTGGCTGACGGACGAGCACGCGATCGTGTCCTGCTCCAAGGGCATCGACAACGAATCGCTGGAAACCGTGAACGAAATCTTCGAGCGGGTGCTGCCGCGCCGCCGCCAGTGGCAGATGGCCTACCTGAGCGGTCCGTCCTTCGCGGCGGAGGTCGCGGCGGGCAGTCCAACGGCGGTGACGATCGCGGCGCGCGACACGCAACTGGCGCGCGAGCTGCAACATGCGCTGTCGACAGATCGTTTTCGCTGCTACGCCACGCAGGACGTCATCGGCGTGGAGCTGGGCGGTGCGCTCAAGAACGTCATCGCGATCGCGACCGGTGCGGCGGATGGCTTGGGATTCGGGCACAATGCGCGCGCCGGCCTCATCACGCGCGGCCTGGGCGAGATCACGCGGATGGCGGTCAAGAAGGGCGCGAATCCGCTGACGATGCAAGGGCTTGCCGGCATGGGCGACCTCGTGCTGACCTGCACGGGCGACCTGTCGCGCAACCGGACAGTCGGTCTGCGGCTGGGACAAGGCGAGACGATTGAAGCGATTCTGGCGTCGATGAGCGCAGTTGCGGAAGGCATCCTGACCAGCCGCTCCGCGCACCGCCTCGCCGACAAACTGGGCGTCGATGCCCCGATCATCGAGAACACGTACCGCGTCGTGCACGAAGGCCTGGAACCGCTGGCCGCGCTGCAGAACCTGATGACGCGGACCTTGAAGGACGAACTCGTTCTGTAGGCACTTCGAATGACAGTCAAAGTTCCCGAGGCGGCGCGCGGCCTCGACCCCGAAGCGATCCTGGTCGAGGTTGGCAAGGTGGGCCGGCCGCACGGCCTGGACGGGCGCGTGCGCGTGCACCAGTTCAATCCGCAAAGCGAAATCTGGCACGAGGGGCGCACGCTGCGCGCGCGCCTGCCTGGCAAGCCCGTGTTCCTGCTGGAGATCATCGAGCTCAAGCACATGAACGTCGGCACCGTGGTGCGCTTTGCCGGCTTTGACGATCGCACGTCGGCCACCGCGCTGACCCACGCCATCCTCAGCGTCGCGCAGAGCGATCTGCCCGAACCGCAGGCCGACGAGTTCTATCTGCATGAAATCGTTGGCGCCGAGGTCCTGGATGCGGCGACGCAGGCGCGGGTCGGCGTCGTGAGCGGCATCCTGGAGACCAACATCGAGCTGATCGAGGTGCGCCTGGACGCCGGCGGCACGGCGCTGCTGCCGGTGGTGAGCGAGGCCATCGAGTCGCTCGGCCGCATCAAGGGGCAGGTCGTCGTGCGCGACATCGAGGATTGGCGCAGCGAATGACCTTTGTTTTCGATGTATTGACGCTGTTCCCGCCGTTGCTCGTGCCGCTGCAGGAGGAGAGCCTGCTGGGCAAGGCGCGCCGCGAAGGCGTGCTCGACTTCGCCCTGCACAACTGGCGCGAATGGACGACGGATCGCCACCACGTGGTCGACGACGCGCCGTTCGGCGGCGGGCCGGGGATGGTCTTGAAGCCCGATCCGGTGCTGGCCTGCCTGCGCGATGTGCGCAAGCTCAGGCCGGATTCGCCCGCGGTGCTGTTGTCGCCGGGCGGCACGCGCTTCGATCAGGCGACGGCGCAGCGCTGGAGCGCGGGCTCCGGCCTGATCCTGCTGTGCGGCCGCTACGAAGGCTTCGATGCGCGCATCGAAAGCGAGGTCGACGCGGTGGTGTCGATCGGCGACTTCGTGCTCAACGGCGGCGAAGTGGCGGCGATGGCGATCATCGAGGCGGTGGCGCGGCTCCTGCCGGGCGTGATCGGCAATGCCGGCTCCCTGACTGAGGAATCGCACACGAGCGGCCTGCTGGAGTACCCGCACTACACCCGGCCGCGCAACTTCGAGGGCCAGGA
>CAIXAA010000632.1 GCA_903917305.1 uncultured Myxococcales bacterium
CGACAACATCCGGCGCAACAGGCCAGGACGTCGCGACAAGTGGTTGTCAACGCGGCGGCCGTGCACTATCACGCCAAGGTGGCGCCCTGCCACGCAAAGGACGAACATGCCGACCATGTGCCGACTTCGGAGCCTCCTGCTCGCGGCGTGCATCGCCTGCGCGGCCGTCTCCAGCACGCCGGCCTTCGCCAAGCCGCCGGCGCGCAAGGCCAAGGCCACCAAGGACAAAGTCGACAGCAAGGAGCCGGCGCCCAGCGAAGCCGTGGTCGGCAAGGACCTCAACGTCGGCGTGGGCCTGAGCGCCGGCAACCTGCTCAGCGGCGTGTCCGCCAAGCTCTACCTCGACGACGACGTGGCGCTGCAGATGTGCCTGGGCGCGTACGTCCACTCGGGCTTCGGCGTCGGGCTGGACGGCACGCTGGAGGCAAGGCCGCGCTGGGCCGTGTTGCAGAATCGCCTGTTCTGGGGCGGCGGCATCGGCGTGGCGGGCGTCTCGTACACGGTGGCCACGGACTCCGCGACACTGCTGGCGGTGTCGGCCATCGTGGAAGTTGGCTGGCAACTCCAGGATCTGCCGCTGGAATTCGTGCTGGAAGCGCGCCCCTATTGGGTCTTCGGGGACAAGGACGCTGGCGCCCACCCGGTGAGCGGCGGCGGCTCGATTCGCTGGTATTTCTGAGCGCTACGGAACGGCCGCCACGGCCTGATCGGCGTTGAGCCGCGCCACCACGTCGAACAGATCGCCCTCGTCGTAGTGATCCACGGTCACGAAGTTGACGACGTGGTTCCACTCGCGCTCGCAGCGGCGGGCGTGCTGCATCAGCTCGCGACCGCGGTTGACCATCGCTGCAACCCGGCGATCTGGAAGCGGATCGGACACGAAATGGTTGAGCACGGACAGGGCGTTGCCCACCTTGCCGCGGTTCACGCTGCAGTCGAAGGAGCGCTCGGTCCAGGCCGCCCACGGGTTCTCGAGGCAGTGCTGCCACTGCGCCATGTACCAGGGAAACGTGCCACCGCCGTGATCCGTGAAGACCACGAGGCGCTGGCCGGCGGCGACCATCTCGCCCAGCGTCGGCCACGGCTGGCCGACCGGGTGTTCATAGACGTGGCGCAGCACACCGCTGTCGGCAAAGGCCTTGCCGGTATCCGCCGCCGAGACCTTGGATTCGAAGATGAGGGTGATGACTTCGTGGGGATGCTCGTCGAGAAAGCGAGCGATGACGGTCAGTTCCTTGTCGAGGCGCTCGCTGCCGAGCCAGCAGAGCTTGTGGCACAGCCACACGGTGTGATCGCTGCCATCGTAGTGCGTGTCGAGCATCAGGCCGCGCACGCCGTCGGCGAGTTGGCGTGCAATGCTGCGGCGTTGGTTGGCGAGCCACCAGCCGTCGTCGGCGCTGGACATGGCATTGTGCGTGGTGGCGTAGGCGACCTGGTCGTAGCGGCGCCGGCACAGGTTGACCGAGCCGTTGCAGCCGTTGGCGGGCGTGGCGGCGGCGCGGACCTGGGTGCTGCCCCAGAACAGGCTGCGCGGTCCGACTCCGGCGCAGGCGGTGGCGACCAGCAGCAGGAAGAGCAGGAGGCCGTGGACCGCGAGCGTGAGCCGCCCGAGGGGGGTGACGAGGAGCAGGGAGGTCATGGGGCAGGTGGACCCCGGCAGAGGGTGCCGGAAGCGGCCAAAGTAGCCGACGTGAACGTGGATGGACAAGTCGTTTGCACGTATCTGATGGAAAGGACAGAAGGTCATGAGAATCCGGCCTGAGCTCGCAGCGGTGGCCGTGCTCGCCTTGACAGCCCGCCCACGCTTCCCGTACCGGTGAAGTACCACCTTCCGATTCGAGCCACTGCGCGCGCCTGGCAGCGACGCGGCCATCTGGTCCGCGCGCCGCGGCGCCACCGTCTCGATCGGCTCGGGTGCCAGGGGAGGGAGAGCCCGTGCAGACCTCTGCCGCATCCACCGCCGCGCGAGCGCCCGCTGCTGCACCTGCGGCTGCCGGCCTGGACACCGCCGTTCGCGCGCGGCACCTGGCGGCGTTGGGCGGCGCGGAGTGGCAGGCCGCGGCGGCGCGGCCGGCGGATCGGCTGCAGGCCGCGCTCGGGACGGTGGCGGCGGCCTCGTACGCCCATCCCGGCAAGACCGTCGTCGGCGCGGCGCTGCTGACGCTGTGGGCGGGCGCTGCCTGCCTCGTGCGCGCCCATGCACTGGCGTGGCCGGGCGCGGGGGGCGGAGCGCGCGCGGCGCTGGCGCTGGCCGCGCCGACCCTGGTGGCCCTGCTGGCGCTGCTGCTGCTGCGCTGGCGCCGGTGGACGGTGGCCGCGGTGGTGCTGGCGCCGGTGCTGGGCGCGCTGGTGTGGACGCTGGGCG
>CAIXAA010000633.1 GCA_903917305.1 uncultured Myxococcales bacterium
GCCAGCAGCCCCGGCCGATCGTCGCCCGGCTCGCCGAGAACCTGCAGCGCGTCCGCGAACTTGCCCTGGGTACGCAGCGCCACCGCCCGCCAGCGCAGCGCCAGCTCCGGCGGCGCATCGGGCGCCAGACCTTGCACCATGCGCGCCAGCCCTTCGGCATCGCCGCGTGCCGCGAGCAGGTCGAACAGCTCCGGATAGGCGGCTGGCTTGTTGTTCGGGTTCTTCAGCAGGGCCGCCAACGGCTCCAGGTGCTGCAGGTAAAGACTCCGCTTTTGCAGCGCCAGCGCCAGGCGCGCCGCCGCGCGGTGCACCAGCGGCTCCTCCGGCGCCAGCAGCGCCAGCTTCTCGACCTCCGCCAGGTACGCCGGCAGCGGACTGTCCGGCAGCGTGATCGGCAACGCCCCCACCATCATCGGCCGATCGTTCCAGCGCAGCAGCATCTGCGCCCGCAGCCGGGCGTGCAGCCCGGTCAGCCGCTTCTTCACGTCCGCCGGCAGCGGCTGGTCGAGCGCCTCTTTCGCTTTGTCGTCCGCCTCTTCCCACCAGCCCGCCGCAGCCATGTTCTCCGCTTGCTGCGCCACGGCATCGGCATCTTCTGGATGAGCCGCGCGCCAGGTGTCCCAAGCCAGGTGCGCCTGGAGCGGATGGCCCGCCTTCTGCGCCGCCAAGGCGACCTGCCGCGCCTGCGCGACCGGGACATCGATCTTCCTGGCGTAGAGGCGCAGGTCGCCGTGATCGCGCTCCACGGCCAGCACGGCATTGCCGTTGCCGAGCACCTGCACCGCCAGCAGGATCTGCATCGCGTACGGCCCGATGCCGGACATCACGTGTGGATTCGATGGGTTCATGTTGGGGTCGCCGCGCAGCCAGCTGACCAGATCCTTGCCGCGAAACACGATCGCCTGGTTGTGCAGCCAGAAGGTGGCATGGCCGTTGCCGTAGCTGCAGCCGTTCACGCTCAGCAGGCGCACGGATTTCAGCATCGCCGCCAAGGGTTGCTCGGCGTAGTCCAACGTCCACAAGGTCGTCTCCGGCATCAGGCGGCCGTCCAGACGCACCAGCGCGACGTCGTGACCTTCGTGGTGCTCCAGCGCGCCGATGGGCCGCCCGCCGGTCTCCACGCCGCAAGGCCGCACAGGCGCGCCGGGTTTGCGCAACGGGAAGTCGTAGGCGAACTTCTCGAGCACGCGGCCATCGCTGCTGACGTGCCAGGCAAGGTAGGGAAACGGTTGCACGACGGTGAAGCCGCCGCTGGCGTCGCGGTACAGGCCGCAGGCCATCCCTGCGTCGATCGTGCCCTTGCCGATCTCGACGTTGCTGCGCCCGCCCTGGCTGATGTCGCGGATCGCCTTGGCTTGTCCGTCGCAGTAGTAGAGGTGGCCGCCGAGCAGAGCGGCGGAGCCGAACGTCGGCCACTGCGCGGTCGCGGCGGCAAATGCGCTGCGATCCAGCCGACCTTCGCCGTCGAGCCTCAGGTACTCGCCGTCGCCCATGATCAGGATTCCGCCTTTGTCGTCGGCGGCTTGGGCGAAAAAGCGCACCGGTCCCTGCAGCGGCATCGGCCGGGTCATGCGCGCCGGATGCAGCGTGAGTGCGTGCACGAAGTCGCCATCGCCGTCCACGGGAGCCGCGGCCAGGGCCGGTCGCGCCAGCGCGGCCAGCAGCACAACCAGGAAAAGACGCCTCATCATGCGCGACCTCGTCCGCCACGGCGCGGAACGTTCGAGTGTGGCCGAGGTTCCGATGTCACGCTAGACTGCGCGCCGGCCCTTTCGCCCGCTGCGAGGAATCCATGTCTCTGCGCCATCTCCTGCCCGTCTGCCTGGCTGCACTGATCGCCTGCGCCTGCAGTTCGAC
>CAIXAA010000634.1 GCA_903917305.1 uncultured Myxococcales bacterium
GCCGCCGCAGACCTCGCGGTAGAAGGCGTCGCGAAACGCCTTCAAGTCGACGTTGGCGGCGTCAAAGCAGCGAAAGAACTCCGGTCTCGCCTCATCGGTGATGTAACCTGCCGTGACTGCGACGGTCTTGAGGCCGGCGGCGCGGCAAGCGGCGGCGACGTCGCGGGCGTACTCGTAGAAGATCACGGGATCATTGTAGGTGAACGCGACGGAGCGGCACCCGGTGCGCAAGGCGGCGGCGGCGATGGCTGCCGGCGTCGCGGCGTCGGCGAGCGTGTCGTCCGCGCGCGACTTGGAGATCGACCAGTTCTGGCAGAAGCGGCACGACAGGTTGCAGCCGGCGGTGCCGAACGAAAACGTCGCGGTGCCCGGCAGGAACTGGGCGAGCGGCTTCTTCTCGATGGGATCGACGCAGAATCCGGAGGATCGGCCGTAGGTGGTCAGGACCAGGCCGTCGCCGATGCGGCCGCGGACGTAGCACAGGCCGCGCTGGCCATCGTGCAGGTGGCAGGCGCGCGGGCAGAGCGTGCATTCGAGCCGGTCGCCGTCGATGCGCCGGGAAAAGCCGACGCGGACCACGCTTGGGTCGCTGGCGAGCATGCTGGCGGTCAAGGCTGCGTCCGTCATGGCGCCTCCGCGGTGGCTTGGGTGGATCCGTCTCCGGTCCTTCCAACGTACGCCGCGGACGATCCGAGGGCAAGCGATGCCGCGCCCGCCGCTACCTCCCCGGCTTGCCCGGCGGCAGCTTTTCGCGCACGGTCTCGCTGGAGAACACGAACTGCACGCGCCGGTTCTTCTGCTTGTTCGCCTCGGTGTCGTTGGGCGCCACGGGTTTCTGCTCGCCATAACCCACGGCATCCAAACGATTGCGCGCAATCCCCTTCTTGGCCAGGTAGTCCACCACGGCGGCGGCGCGCGCGCTCGACAGCGTCAGGTTCGCCGCATCCTCGCCGTCCGAGTCGGTGTGCCCCTGCACCTCGACGTGCTTCAACTCCTGGTGCTGGTTGAGGATCTCCACGATGGCATCGAGCACCGGGAAGCTCTCCGACCGGATCACCGACTTGTCGACATCGAACTCCACGCGCTCGTAGATCACGATTTCGCTTCCGATCTTCGCGGCCTTGCACGTGTTGGTGGCGTCATCCGGGCAGCGGTCGGTGGCATCCGGGATGCCGTCCTTGTCGCGGTCGGGCACGACGTCCGGGCAACCGTCCTCGTCCTCGAAGCCGTTGCGCGTCTCGGGCTGGTCGGGGCACTTGTCGTCGACGTCCAGGATGCCGTCGCCGTCGTTGTCCGGGTCCGGGCAGCCGTTCTCATCCTCGAAGCCGTCCTTGTCTTCGGGGGAATTCGGGCATTTGTCCATGGCATCGGGAATGCCGTCGCCGTCGCTGTCCGTCGTCGACGGCCCCTGCGGCAGCGCCACCGGCGCAGGCGCGCGCGCAACGTGCGGCGCGTAGCCGGCCTGCAGCACGACGCGAAACACGGGCGTGCCGACGGCGCTGCTGAGGCCCGGTCCGGCAGCCAGCGTCACATCAAACGGATTGAGGTCGGCGTGCAGACCGGCCAGCGCCTCGAGCGGGCTGTTGTTGCCGTCATGGCTGCGCTGCGTGGCGTCCAAGGGATTGATCTGCTTGGCTGTTTGCAGCGCACCGAAGACCGTGGCCAGCCAGTCCACCGGGCCGACCAAGGGACCGCGGCCGAACACGCCCCACGTCATCGCATCATCGGTGACGACCGTGAAGATCTGGGAACGCGGCCGGAACATCCACCCCACGTTGGCGCCGAAGTGGTAGCGCTCGTGCTTCCAGTCCGCGACCAGGCGCGGCTCCGCGTGCACCGCGCCTTCGCTCTGCAGCGCCGTGGCATCGCCGGTCGGCAGCCAGGTCGTCACGCGCACGCCCAAGCCCAGGCCGTCGCGACCGGCGGGCTTCCAACCGAACAGCGCCGTCAGGTCGGCGCCGACGGCCACGCGCAGGTCACCCAGCCGCGCCGCCTGCAGATCCGCCAGGGTTCGCCCGCCAACCGCTGCGCCTGGCGTGCCCAGCGTGGCGACGAAAGGGACGGCGACATCCAGCTCCGCCCAGTCGAAAAGCCCCAAGCGACCCAAGGCTTCCACGCGCAGCAGCCCCGGCACGACCTGGCCGGTCGGCCGCGCGTCCGCGGACAGCAGCGGCACGAGGCGCAGCGGCGCGTCCGCGTAGTGCATCGATAGCCCCGCGCCCCACTTCCACGGCCCGGGCGTCGCGCTCTGCCACTGGTTCAGCACGCCGCTGCCGATGGGAACCGCATGGAACTGCTCGACATCCAGGTTGCTCGTCGCCGCCTGCGCCGTCAGCGGCAGCAGCGCCAGGGGCAGCAGCAGCGCCGCCACCAGCCGCGCGCGCCGGCGCCGCAGCAGCAGGGCCGCCGTCGCCAGCAGCGCAAGGATCGTCAAGCCAACCGGTGAGGTGCGCGAACCCGCCGAGCAGCCGCCGCGCAGGCCCATGCCGCTGATGCCGACCTCCTGCTTCTCGTGGCCGTCGTTCGTGTCGCAAGCGTCGCCGATGCCGTCGCCGTCCGTGTCCGTCTGCTTGGCGTTGGCGATGGACGGACAGTTGTCGATGCTGTCCGGCACGCCGTCCTGGTCGCTGTCCTTGCCCGTCTTGGGCAGATCGTCCGCCGGATTGTTCGGATCGGTCTCGCCGTGGTTGACAGAGCCGCTGTCCACGCGGCCGTTGTGGTTGGCATCCTCGATGCCGTCCGGCACCGTGCCGCCATCCGTGTCCGCCTTGTTGGGGTTGGTGTGCGTCGTCGGATCCGCATCCGGCACGAAGAACGCCGCCGTCCCCGCAAACGCCACGCCGCCCTTGCTCTTGCCGGCCGGAACGCCCGTTGTCACGCCGACTTCCAGGCCATCGCCCAAGCCGTCGCCATCCGTGTCCATGTTCAGCGGGTCCGTCGCGCCCACCCCCGCCAGCGGCCCCGTGCCGTTCACTTCATAGCCGTCGCGCAGGCCGTCGTCGTCCGTGTCGGCGTCCAGCGGGTTCGTGTCCTTGCCGGCATCGAAGGCCAGCGGATCGCCCGCCGCCAGCTCCTGCCCGTCGCTCAGCCCGTCGCCGTCCGTGTCCAGCGCCAGCGGATCCGTGCCCAGCTTGACC
>CAIXAA010000635.1 GCA_903917305.1 uncultured Myxococcales bacterium
GGCTGCACCCAGACAGTTCCGGCAATCACGCGCACTTGCGTGGCTGCCTGGTCGGTCTTGTCGACCTCGAACTCCGTGCCGATCACGGTGACCATGGCATCGTCCGTGCCGACCTGGACGGTCGAGCCAGGTTGCAGGTGCGGCACGCGCAGCTTGATCTGCCCGAATTCCAGGCGGATTTCCGACGCGTGCGGCAAGTTGCGCACGATGGCGGCCTGCGCCCCTGTCGCGTCGATGTGCCCACCGCAGGCGAGCTTCCATTCGTGGATCGGCGCCACATGCGGGTGACTGACGGCAGGATGCGCTTCGGCGGGGAGCGCCTCGGGCGGCGCCACCTCCGCCACCGGCATGTCCGGCCGCGCCGGCGCCAGCGTCGGCAGCGTGGGCGTCCGCGGCGACAATGGTGGCTGCGGCGCAGGCAGGGCCGGCAGCGGCAGCTCCCGGATCGCAACGGGTTCCTGGCGGAGCTTGAGCTCCGGCGCTGGAGCGTCGCGCCCCTCGCGCCCCAGCAAGTAGGCGGCACCCACGGACAAGCCAAGCAAAGCCGCCACCGCCGTCCACGCCGCCATGCGCCGGTCTGGCGTCCACGACCCACGCCGACGCGGCGCAACCTTGGCGGCGAGCGCTTGCCAACCGGCGGCGCGCGTCTCGTCGTCCAGGCGATCGGGCTTCTGCAGCTCGGCCGCGCCACCCAGAAGGGCCTGCGCTGCCTGCAGATCCGCCTGGCAGGACGCACAGGTCTGCACGTGCAATTGCAGCGAAGCCGTCGCCTGATGCGGCAGATCGCCGGCCGCGAGGTCGAAGAGCGCGGCGCGGTCGCAACTCATCGTTGCCCTCCACGCTGCCGATTCGCTTGGGTCTTTTGCGCCGCGTGCCAGGCGTCCAGCAACTCCACCCGCGTGCGCTGCAGGCGCTTGAGCACGGTCGCGCGCGGCTCGCCGAGCACCTCGCCGATCTCCGCCGCCGTCAGGTCCTCGACGTGGTGCAGGTGGAACGTCGCGCGCTTGATGGGATCGAGCCTGTTCAACAGCCCCAGCAGCGCATGCCCGGCATCGCGATCGATCCAGGTCTGCTCGGTGTGCTCCGTCGGCTCGTCCTGCTCCGCCAGTTCCACGGTCTGGCCGCGGCTGCGGCGCTTGCGCAGCTCCGACAGGCACACGTTCACCGCGATGCGGTGGATCCAGGTCGAGAGCCGCGCATCGCCGCGGAAGGCCTCGATGTGCTTGTGAACGCGCAGGAATGTCTCCTGGACCGCGTCCTCCGCGCCGTGATCCCCGAGCAGGAGGCGCACCACGCCCGCCACGCGGTGGGCGTACAGGTGGTAGAGCGACGCGAAGGCGCCGTCCGTGCCGTTCTGCAACGCCGCGACAAGACGCGCTTCGTCGTCGTCCGTCAGCGGCAGGATGTGCAGGCGGCCGGTGGCCATGGAGAACCCTTCGCGTCTGTGTCCGAGGGTTGGACGCGCCAGATTGGCAAAAGCGGACATTGTAGGCGAGCCGCTCCCGCCATCCTAGCCGGCAGCGCCAGCGCGCGGGTCTGGCGCGCAAACAAAGCGGTGGCGAGATCGGCGACCACCTTGGTCCGCTTTTCGGCGCGGCGTGTCCTCAGCGGCGTCCGCGCCGCGTCCAATGGACTGCGGTCGTGGGACCGCGCCCTCTTCGCGGAGTCCGACATGCCCATGCCCCGACGTTTGCATCGCCTCTGGCTTCCGACGCTTGCCGCCGCTCTGGCGGCCTGCAGCGGAAACTCGGCCGCAGGTTCGGCATTTTCAAACGCCGACGCGGGGTTGGCGCAGAAGTTCGACGTCGCCGTGCTCAAGGACGCGGCCGCCAAGGCTGGCGCGGACGCCAGCGCCCAACCCGATCTCGCCGTGACCGCGGCGCCCGACGTGGCGCCGACCGCCGATGCGGCGCAGCCACCGACTGGCCAGGCCGATCCTTGCGTGCCATGCGTGACCGAGGCCGACTGCGCCGCCGGCCAGCGCTGCGCGCAAGTGCAAGGAAGTTCCTACTGTGCGCCGGACTGCGGCGCCAGCGCGACCACGTGCTCGGACGGCCTGAGCTGCGTGACCGCGCCCGACATCGCCGGCGACCAGATCAACGTCTGCGTCCCGCTGGTCGAGACCTGCTCCGGCTCGCCCACCACGCCGGGCGGCACGGACAACAGCCTCGTGTGCGGCGATTTCGTGGGGCCGGACGTGGCCGCGTGCTGCAAGTGCTCGGCCGGCAAGGCGTGCGCGGCAAACAACTGCTACGGCGGGTACTTGTGCAACACAAAGACCTGCAAGTGCACGGCGCCGGCGGTGGCATGCGGCACGGCCAGCGCGGACGCAGGTGCGACGGCAGCCGATGCGGCCGGGGCAGACGTCAGCGCACCGGTGGAGGATGCCGGCAGCCCCTCCGCGCCGCCCGGCACCTGCGGCGCCCTCGATGGACCGGACGTCGCCAGTTGCTGCAAGTGCGCGGCCGGAAAGGCGTGCGGCGCCAACAACTGCTACGGCGGCTGGTACTGCAACCACGACACGTGCAAGTGCCAGTCGCCGCCGAGCGCGACGTCCTGCGGCGCCATCGCGGACGTGGTCGGCAGCCCGGACATCAAGATCGCCGACGCCAAGGTTGCCGACGCCAGCAAAGACGCGAGCAAGGACACGAACAAGGACACGAGCAAGGACGCCAGCAAGGACGGCGGCAGCGTCGTCGTCACGTCGGTGGGCGGCAAGCTGGACAGCCTGGACTTCGCCATCGTCGGCGACACGCGGCCGCCGAGCAAGAACGACATCAAGCTGTATCCGACGGCGGTGATCACCAAGATCTACCAGAGCTTGGAGGCCGAGTCGCCCGCGGTGCCCTTCGCCGTCACGACCGGCGACTACCAGTTCTCCTCGCCCAACACGGCGAACGCCGGGCCGCAGCTCGACCTGTACCTGGGTGCGCAAAAGAACTACAGCGGCATGGTCTTCCACACGATGGGCAACCACGAGTGCACGGGCGCGGTCGTGTCGAACTGCGGTCAGGGCAATGCCGATGGCATGACGCAGACGTACCAGATCTACCTGCAGAAGCTGCTCGCGCCGCTCGGGCTGCAGAAGCCGTACTACACCGTCGAATTCCAAGCGAAGGACGGCAGTTGGACGGCGAAGTTCGTGTTCGTCGCCGCCAACGCCTGGGATGCGACGCAGGAGGCGTGGCTGGCGCAAGAGCTGGCCAAGCCGACGACCTACACCTTTGTCGTGCGCCACGAAGGCGACATCGCGGCGCAGGCGCCGGGCGTGACGCCGAGCAATGCCATCCTCAAGAAAAACGCATACACGCTGCTGCTGGCGGGGCACACGCACACGTTCGAGTACCTGGCGAGCAAGAAGGAGGTCATCACCGGCAACGGTGGCGCGCCGCTGGCGACCTCGATCAACTACGGCTACGTCGTTGCGCGGCAACGTGCGGACATGGCGCTTGATTTCCACGTCTACGACTACGCGACGCACGCGACCATCGCGTCCTTCGTGGTCAAGCCGGACGGGACGCCGACCAAGTAGGCGCGCCGGCGCGGTGGCAGGCGAGGTCGCGGATCGGCGGCTTGCGTTCGTGCCGGCCAGGTGGCACACCTCCATGCACCGCAGCGTTGGAGGGCCGCCATGCAAATCGTGACTTGCGAAGTCAATTGGCCTTTCAAGACCATCGGTTGCTAGCGTTTTCATCGGGTTGGCGTCGCTGAGGACCGCGGAAGATCGCCTTGGACCAACCGCAAAGTAGGTCCGCTGGTAGGTCCATTTTCATGGCGGCGGGGCAACAGTTCGCCCGCGATGCCCCACCAGACCGAGTGGTCGGCGTCGGTCTCCTTCACGACGAGGCCCTCAGCCTGCAGCCGCGCCAGCGTGTTGGCGATGTTCTTCTGCGTGTACCTGCCGCCGCACTCCGCGCTCAGGTCCGCCACCCGCAGCTCGCGATCGGGGTGCTGGCGCAACGTCTCCAGGATGAACTCGCGGGCGGTGCCCTCGGTCTTCGGCATCATCGTGACTCCCAGGCAACAACGCCCCGACCGGCAAGGCTGATCCGGAAGCGCTTCGCCATCTTGGGGCTGGCGGTGGTCGGCGCGGCGCGGCCGAGGGGCATTGCGCGCCCCGGTCAGCCGTTCAGCTGCCCCTTGAGCACCTGCGAGGGCTTGAACGTCAGCACACGGCGCGCCGAGATCTCGATCGGCTTCTTGGTCTGCGGGTTGCGGCCCATGCGCGCCTTCTTCTCGCGGACGACGAAGTTGCCGAAGCCGGAGAGCTTGACCTTCTCCTGCTTGGTGAGGCTCTCCTTGAGCGTCTCGAAGACGAGTTCGACCAGATCGGCCGCCTCGCGCTTGGAGAATCCGCCCAGCTTGTCGTACACGGCCTCGATGATGTCTGCCTTGGTCATGGTCTTTTCCTTATCTGCGATGCATGGTTAGCGCTTGTTGTCGACGCGGTTCTTGAGTTCGAGGCCGACCTTGAAGAACGGCATGCGCTTGGCCGCGACAGCCACGGCCTTGCCGGTCTTGGGGTTGCGCCCTGTATAGCCCGGGTACTTGCGCACGGTGAAGTTGCCGAAGTTGCGGATTTCGATGCGCTCGTTCTTGTTCATCGCGTCGATCATCTGCTCGAAGATGGCGTTGACGACTGCGCCGGCTTTGTCCTTGGTCAGGGTGGCGCGCTGCGCAATGTGCTCGATCAGGTCGGACTTGGTCATGAGGGTGCCTCCGTAAGGCTGGGCCGCGTTGCTGAGGATCGTTCCAAGTCCGCAACGCATCCAGGTGGTTGAACGGCTATGCGGCCTGCTGGCGGTGGATACCAAAGCCGCGGCGCGGCACGCTACGCCTCGACCAAGCGGCGGTCAAGTTTGATTCTCGTTGGATCTTTCCAGCTTGGACGCGCCGCACCTGCCCAGGAACCAGCAACGGCGTGCCGGCACGCGAAGCAGATGAGGCAATGGCGCGCGCACATGGCGGCAGCGCGCAAAGGAGGTGGACGCCGAAGTTGCCTCGCGCGGCCGCAGCCCCTGCCTGGCCGATCAGCGAGACTCGCGAAAGCGCTTTCTCGTCCAAGGCGCCGTCGACGTTGCGCATACGCTTCTTCGTCGGCACCGGTGCCGCCTCGGCGCACTGCTTCTGCTCCAGCGCCACGTTGTCGGCCAGACAGAGCAGGGAAGCCCGCTTGTCCGCAGCTCGGCTGTCGTGACATAAGCACAGCCACCTTCCCGGCGACTCGCGCGCCGGCAAGCCAAGGTCGCCCATGATCCC
>CAIXAA010000636.1 GCA_903917305.1 uncultured Myxococcales bacterium
CAGGACGTCGAACAGCGAGTTGAACATGAACCAGAAGCCAGAGAAAATCAGCAGGTAGGGCCACACGTGCGGCTTGCGCAGCTCCGCCAGGGACTCGGCGGCCAGGCTCTTGCGTCGCGCACCGGAGGCCTTCTCGGCGGCGGCGCGCGCAAGGCGCTCCTCCTTGCCCGGCTCTTTGTAGAGCAACAACATCAGGTAGTTGGCCGAGATGATGCAGGCGCAGGCCACGAACACGTAGGTCCACTGCATCTTGCGCATGTAGCCGGCGACCAGCGGCGCCAGGAAGCCGCCGATGTTGACGGTCTGGTAGAAAATGCCCCATGCCATCGAGGAGTTGTCGCGGCGCGTCGACTTGACCAGCGTGCCCTGGATGCCGGGCTTGAACACCGCGGTGCCGGTCGCCAGCATCATCGCGCCGAGGAAGAAGCCCCAGTAGAAGGGCAGGGCCGCCATCGTCAAGTAGCCGCAAATGTTGATGGTGACCGAGATCGCGATGGTCTTCTTGTAGCCGTAGCGGTCCGACAGGCCGCCCGTGAACACCGGCAGGATCGACTGGATGAGCGCCCAGACCATGAGCAGCGTGCCGAATTCGGACATCGTGATGCCAAGGCCGCCCTTGGACACGGGATCCTTGGCGTACAGCGTGGCGACCGCCTTGACGCCGTAGTAGGCGAGGCGCTCGATCATCTCCATGCCGCCGACGACCCAGAAGACATAGGAAAGGCTGGCGATTGCCGCGAACAGGCCCAGTTGCTTGACGTCGTCCATGTCTTCGTGGGCGGCGGCAGCGGGGACGGCGGGCTCGTCGTCTTCCGGGGCGGGCTTGGGCTGTGCATTGGCGGACATGGACGCTCCTGGGGCTGCGCCCAGGCTTGCAGCCGGGCGGTGCGACTTCGTACTTGGCGCAGGTGCGCGCGTCAAGCAAAGGCTGACGCGACAAGGGAATGAGACACGTCGGGTGTCTCATGGCGATACAGGTGAGACACCTGCGGCCAGCCCGCGGCCAGAAGCCGCCGCGAGGCGGATCGAAAAGACGAATTGTGACAGCCAGATGTGAGAATGGTGAGAATTGTGTTTCTCGCGCGGACTGGCACGGCAATTGCTGTACACCGATCGGCTTCGGCTTGTTCGGAGCTGCCACAGGCTTGCCCACCATGAAGCGCATCCCGTCCCCCGCCTCGTTTCGCTGGGACTACCTCGTCGCAGCGGCCACCAGCGCGACCCACCTCGGCCCTTGCACCACGCGCAAGTGCGTGATTCATCCGGTGACTGCCGTCGTGCTGAGCCTGCTGCTCGGCGTGCTTCTGTTCGGCTGCTACGAGCTCGAGCTGGGGCAGACGCTGGCGACCTGGACGCGCATCGCGGCGCCGGTGCACCACGCCCATGCGGCCGAGTTGCCGGTGCGCGCCGTGGCCACGCCGTAGCGTCTCACCGTGTCTCATCTTTTGTCTCTCCCGCGGGGTACTTGCCAATCCGCAGCCAGCGCGGCACAAAGCAGCCGCGGCGCGCGTGCGCTGCTTCGGAACCGCCATGACCTCCGCACCGATCGCTCCCGCCGCTGAGCCCCAAGAGGGCCGCAACCGCTACGATTTCGCCGCCGTGGAGGCGAAGTGGCAGCAGTACTGGCTGACCCACAAGACGTTCCGCGCCGAGCTGACGCCGGGCAAGCCCAAGGCGTATGTGCTTGACATGTTTCCGTATCCGTCCGGCGCCGGGCTGCATGTCGGCCATCCGGAGGGCTACACGGCGACCGACATCTACTGCCGCTTCCTGCGCGCCCGCGGCGTCAATGTCCTGCATCCGATGGGTTGGGACGCGTTTGGCTTGCCTGCCGAGCAGTATGCCATCCAGACCGGCACGCACCCGGCGGTGACGACGCAGCAGAACATCGCGACGTTTCGCCGGCAGATCCAGGCGCTTGGCTTCTCCTACGATTGGGACCGCGAGGTCGACACGACCGACCCGCACTACTACCGCTGGACGCAGTGGATCTTCCTGCAACTGTTCGAGAAAGGCCTCGCCTCCCAGGCCGAGATCGCGGTGAACTGGTGCCCGGCGCTCGGCACGGTGCTGGCCAACGAGGAGGTCAGCGACGGCAAGTCGGAGCGCGGCGGCCATCCCGTCATCCGCAAGCCGATGCGCCAGTGGATGCTCAAGATCACGGCGTATGGCGAGCGGCTGCTCGAAGGCGTCGAGCGCCTCGATTGGCCCGAAGGCATCAAGGCGATGCAGCGCAACTGGATCGGCAAGTCCGAGGGCGCGGAAGTCGACTTCGATATCGAGAACGATCTCGGGAAGTTGCGCGTGTTCACCACGCGGCCGGACACGCTGTTCGGCGCGACCTACATGGTCGTCGCGCCGGAGCATCCGCTGCTCGGCCAGCTGGTGACGCCGGAACAGAAGGACGCGGTCGAGGCGTACGTGCTGGCGGCGGCGCGGCAGAGCGAGCGCGATCGCACCGATGCCGGTCGGCCCAAGACCGGTGTGGCGACGGGACGTTCCGCGATCAATCCGGTCAACGGCCAGCGCATCCCGATCTGGGTCGCGGACTACGTGCTCGGCGGCTACGGCACCGGCACGATCATGGCGGTGCCGGCGCACGACGAGCGCGACTTCGCGTTTGCCAAGACGTTTGGCCTGCCCATCGTGCAGGTCGTGTCAGCCGACGGAAAGCCGTTCGAAAGCGCGCAGTCTGCGGCGTTCACCGAGGAAGGCGTCGCCATCCACAGCAGCAAGTTCGACGGCCTGACGACAGCCGCGTTCAAGAAAGCCATCACGGAACAGCTGGTTGCCGAAGGGCGCGGAGAGGCGCGCGTCAACTACAAGCTGCGCGACTGGGTGTTCTCGCGGCAGCGCTATTGGGGCGAGCCGATTCCCATCTACTATCCAATGGATGGCGCGCAGGCGGCGTCCAGCCCGGAGGCGGTCGAAGCCGCGGTGCGTTCAGCAAGTGCGCGCATTCGCTACGATCAGCCGATCGCGGTGCTGGCCAGCGAGCTGCCGCTGCTGCTGCCCGAGACGACCGACTTCCAGCCGACCGGCGACGCCGAGCCGCCGCTGTCGCGTTGCCTGGGCTGGCGCTATTTCCAGAAGGATGGCAAGTGGTTTGCCCGCGAGACCAACACGATGCCGCAATGGGCGGGCTCCTGCTGGTATTACCTGCGCTACCTGGATCCCCGGAATGATCAGGCACCTGCGTCCAAGGAGGCCATCGACTACTGGCTGCCCGTCGACCTCTATGTGGGCGGCGCGGAGCACGCGGTGCTGCACCTGCTGTATGCGCGCTTCTGGCACAAGGTGCTGTTCGATTGCGGCGTTGTGCCGACCGACGAGCCGTTCCAGCGCCTCGTGAACCAGGGCATGATCCTGGGCGAAGACAACGAGAAGATGTCGAAATCGCGAGGGAATGTCGTGAATCCCGATGTGATGCTCAAGGAGTTCGGCGCCGACGCGTTCCGGCTCTACGAGATGTTCATGGGGCCGCTCGAGCAGGTCAAGCCGTGGGCGACCGCGGGGTTGCACGGCACCAAGCGCTTCCTGCAGCGCGTGTGGACGCTGTTCGACAAGCCGATCAGCGAGGCGGCGCCGGAGGGCGACACGCTGCGCCTGCTGCACAAGCTGATCCAGAAAGTCACCGATGATACGCAGAACCTGCGCATGAACACGGCGATTGCGGCGATGATGGGCGCGCTCAACGAGCTGGTGCGCCTGGAGACCCTGCCGCGCCAGGTGGCCGAGACGTTCGCGGTGCTGCTGGCGCCGTATGCCGCGCACCTGGCGGAGGAATTGTGGCAGAAGCTGGGCCACGGGCCGTCCGTGAGCCGCGTGCCGTGGCCGAGCTACGATCCGGCGCTGTGCATCGATGACTTCCTCGAGCTGCCGGTGCAGGTCAACGGCAAGATGCGCGGCAAGCTGATGGTGGCGCGCGGGACGCCGGCGGCGGAGCTGGAGGCGCTCGCGCTGGCCGATGCGGGCGTGCTGCGGCACACGGAAGGCAAGACGATCCGCAAGGTGATCGTGGTGCCGGACCGGATGGTGAGCCTGGTCGTCAGCTAGCCCAGTCGCTAGATGCCGTTGGTGATCGTCAGCGAGTAGTTCAAGCAGCTCGCGGGCTTGCCGGCGGCGCGGTAGACGCGCACCGAGAAGCCGGCGCTGTTGTCCGTGCAGGTGTTGATGGCCGTCGGATACCCGGCGGTCGCGGGCAAGCACGGGCATTCGCCGGCCATTTCCGGCTGCGGCGAGGCGATGCATGGGCCGCCTTCCCCGGGCCCGCACGCGGTCTTGCCGGTGCCGGTGAGGTGCTGCGGGCCGTAGGGCGCGACGCCGTAGAAGTTGGTCGTCCAGCCGCTGGCCGTCTCGCCGCTGCACAGCAAGTTGGCGCCGGTGTCGCAGCCGCCGCGGTAGAGGTCGAGCACGAAGCCGTCGCTGATGGACGCCGTCGACAACGTGACCAGCAGCTTGAACTTGTCGCAGCTCGTATCCGGCGTGTCGACCGCGGTGAAGTGGTACCAGTCGCCCGCCTCGCCCGGCATGATGTTGCCCGTGACCGTCGCCGTGCTGCCGGTGTCCGGCATGTTGCCCAGCTCGATGGGCGTCGCGCACACGGCGCCCTTGCTGCCGAAGTTCGCGTCCGCCTTGCACTCGCAACCGTCGCTCAGCAGCCCGTTGACGTCGAACCACGGCGACGCGCAGCTGTACGCGCACTTGCCGGCGGTGCACGCTGGGGTCTCGTTGGCGTAGGCCGCGCAGGAGTTCGCCGCGGGCGCCTCATCGGTCGCGCCGCTGCAGTTGTCGTCGACGCCGTTGCAGGTCTCGGTGGCGCCCGGGTTGACGGCGGCGTTCGCGTCGTCGCAGTCCCCGTTCTTGAGCACCTTGTACGTCGCGTCCGCGTTGCACTGCAGGTTGCCAGCGCCCGCGCCAAAGCCGTCGCCGTCCGCGTCCTTGTAATACAGCACCTTGGTGCACATCACGCACTTGCCGACCTGGCAGGTCATGCCGGGCACGCCGCCGCACACGGTGCCGTCCGTCACCGCGGTGTTCTTGCAGCCGGTCGCGGCGCTGCAGCTGTCCGCCGTGCACTCGTTGCCGTCGTCGCAGGAGACCGGCTGCGCCGTGCACGTGCCGGCGTTGCACAGCTCGTTCTTGGTGCAAGCGTCGTTGTCCGGGCACGCCAAGGTGTTCGGCGTCGCCGTGCAGCCGCTGGCCACCGCGCAAGCATCCGTGGTGCAGATGTTGCCGTCGTTGCAGACCGCCGGCGCGGCGTAGCTGCCGCCGTTGGCCGCGCAGCCCATGAAGTCGCCGCCG
>CAIXAA010000637.1 GCA_903917305.1 uncultured Myxococcales bacterium
CTGCAGGCGCTGCGACAAGCATTGAGAACGTAAAGGATTTCGACGATGACGGAAACGCCGGCGGCAGCGCCGATCGTGCTGGTGGCAGGGGAGACCGGCCTGCGGGTCGGACGCATCCTGTCCGCGCGGCCGCGGCAGGCACTGCGCGTGGAGGTGCGCGGCGAGGACGGCGCGCCGCAGGTCCAGCGCATGGAGCGCGAGGCGATCCAGCTGACGCTGAGCGCCGTGGCGGAGACGCTGGTGCAGGCTGAGCAGCTGGTGCGGGCGGCGCGCGACCAGGTCGCGCCGGAGGACATCGAGACCGTCTGGAACCTGCTGGCCGGCGTGCCGGTCGGTCTGGGCGAGGCGGCGCAGCTGTTGCTGGGCAGTGCGACGCCGCAGACGCGGGATACGACGGCGCTGGCGCTCGGGCTGCGCGACGATGGATTCTACTTGCGCAGCGGGCAGTTGCTGCGACGGGATCCGGCGGAGCGGCAGGCGCACGCGGCGGCGCAAGCGCGCGAGAAGGCCCTGGATGCCGAAGTCGCGACGTGGATCGAGGAGGTGGACGCGCTGCGCCTCGGTCAGCGGCGCCCGGCGGGGCCGCAGCCGGCGTGGGTGACGCGCCTGCAAGCCTTTGCCAGCTGTGCCGAACCGAACGACGACGCGGTGGCGCGCCTGCTCTGCCGCCGTGGCCGCCACCATGCCGCGACGCAGCGGGATGCCGCGGAATTGCTGTGCGAAGTGGGCGTGTGGGACCCGCACGAGGACCTGGAGGTGCTGCGCTCCGGCGCGCTGCGGCCGTGGCCGCCGGAGCTGTTGGCCGCGCTGCCGGTCGAGCCGCGCACCGGTGGCGATTGGCCGCGGCTCGATGTGCCGTTCGTGACGATCGACAACGACGCGCCGCACGAGATCGACGACGCGCTCTTTGCCGAGCCGTGGGCGGGCGGCACGCGGCTGTGGATCGCCATCGCCTGTCCCATCTGCTGGTTCACGCCGGGGAGCGCGCTGGACGACGCCGCCATGGAGCGCGGCGCCACGCTCTACCACCCGCGCTATATCGCTGGAATGCTTCCGGATGAGCTGGCGCGCGACCGGGCCTCGCTGCACGTCGGTGTCTGGCGCCCGACGTTGGTGTTTCGCGTCGATCTCGATGCGCATGGCCAGGTGGTCGAGACCGGCGCGCAGCCGGCGCAAGTGCGCATCGCTTCTGCGTGGAGCTACGACCGCCTCGACCGCATCCTCGCCGGGCAGGAGCCCGCGGGCGACGTCGATCGCGCGTTGGTCGATCGCCTCATCGCCACCTGCCTTGCTTCGGAGCAGCAGCGCGTCGCCGCCGGCGCCTACCTGCTCTACAAGCCGGACGTCGACGTGCGGGCGCCGCGCCACGGGCCGGTCGAGATCCGCCCGGCCGGCCAGATGAGCCCGGGCCGGCGCATGGTGACCGAAGCGATGGTGCTGTGTGGCACGGCGGCGGCGCGCTACGCGATCCAGCACAACCTGGCGGTGCCGTTCCGCAGCCAGCCGCGGCCGCAAAGCCCGCAGCTGCCGCCGGGTTTGTACAGCGATCCCGCGGACGTCTACACGGTGTTTCGCAGCCTGGCGCCGGCGCGCTTCAGCACCCACGCGGAGCCGCACGGGGTCATGGCGCTGCAAGCCTATGTCCAGGTGACCTCGCCGCTGCGGCGCTTTTCGGACATCGTCGCGCATCGCCAGATCGCCGCGCACGCCTGCGGCCAGCCGCTGCCGTACACGCCGGCGGACATCGCCCGCGTGCTGCAGCGCGCGGAGGCGGGTCAGGCGCAGCGGCGGGTGTGGCAGCGGCGCGCCGAGCGCTACTTCAAGCTGGTGCTGCTCGCCTCGCGCGGCCTGGGCACGCGCCTGCACGCGCAGGTGGTGCGGCCCCTGGCGGGGCGTGGGCAGATGCTGGCCTATGTACCCGATCTCGGGCTGGAAGTGACGCTGGCGACCCAGGGGCTGATGGTCGGCGAATGGGTGGATCTCGCGGTGCGCGGCGTGCTGCCGGGCCAGGGCGAGTTGACCGTGAGCCCGCTGCGCAGTTGACCGCTTGGGCCTGCACGCTGCGCGGTGTACCATCCCCCTGTCGGCGGAACCGGCGTGCGAGACAGCCATGGACCAGGCAGCCACAGCCACGCCCGACCCGCGCGCCATGGCACCGATCATGCTGATCGCCGGGCCGAGCCTGCAGGATCCGACGTTCGCGCACACGGTCATCTTGCTCGTGGAATCCGGGCCTTCGGGCGCCTACGGCATGGTCGTGAACAAGCCGGCGCCGGTCGATCTGGCCACGCTGCTGGACGGCGCCGGCATTCCGCGCAGCGTCGCGCCGCCGCGCACGGTCTGGTTGGGCGGGCCGGTGCAGCCCGAAGCCGGCCTGGTGCTGTACCTCGACGAGCCGGACTTGGAACCCTTTGAACCGCAATCGGATGTCCTGCCGGGCGTGCGCATGTCGTCCTCGATGAGCCTGCTGCACGCGATCGCTGCTGGCCGCGGGCCGCACACCTTCGCGCTCTACCTGGGCCGCGCGTCGTGGGCGGCGGGGCAGCTGGAGGCGGAGCTGGCGGCGGGCGTGTGGCTGCCGTCGGAGCCGGACGTGTCGCTGCTGTTCGACGTCGACACGGACGCCTGCTGGCGCCGGGCGCTGCAGCTGCTGGGCACGGATCCCGCGCACATCGCGCCGGTCGCCGCCGAGGCCTGACCGGCGGGTGGTGACTCCAGGCCCTGCCGCGGCACGCCAGCGTTGCCTTTCTGGCGGCTGACGGGTACCTACAAGGTGGGGCTTGTCCCCGCCACCCGAGGACGGCCATGGCCCTGAACCGTCAGCCCGAGCCGCAACGCGCTGAAAAGAAGCCGGAACCGCCACCCACCGCTGCGGCAGCCGCCAAGGCGAACGCGCCGCAGCCGCCGCAAGGCACGGCACCGGCCGCGCCGCTGGCGCGCGACGCCATCCTCGCGCAACTCAAAGCAAAATTGCCGACCTACGACGAGGGCGCAGATCTGTTCGCTGGCAAGCTGGAGAAGGAGAAGGTGACCGACCCGGTGCTGCAGGCGCGCCTGGGCAACGTGCAAGCGCTGTATTCCGACGTGATTGCGGCGTGGCGCGGCGGTGGCGGGCCCAAGGACGGCGATTTCGTGCGTTCTTTCGGCGGCAAGGACCCGATCGCGGTGCAGAAGTTCGCCGACGTCGACGGCGAGGCGTACATCGAGGGCGGCAAGAAGCAGGCGGTCACGCAGGAGTTCTACACCAAGGTGGCGTCGGCCATCCAAGCCGGCCAGACCGACCGCACGCGCGTGTTCCCGCTGCTGCAGACGGCGTCGAAGAGCTTCACCTTTCTCGGCGCCAAGATCCCGCCGGAGGCGCTGACGCCGCTGACGACGCGCAACCACGGCGTGGGCAGCCTGTACAGCTACTCGCTGTCGGCCGAGGGGTCCAAGATCCTGAATACGTTCGCGTTGGAAGAGGTCGCCAAGAAGACGAAGGCCACGCCGGAGGAACTGGCCAAGCAGGGGCTCGCGCCGACGGACAAGCAGCGCAAGGAAGCCATGCGCTACCTGCTGCGCACGAGCCATGCCGGCAACCCGCTGTTTTTTGCCGATAAAGCCAAGTCGCTGGCGCGCGCGGAGACGTGGTTCAGCCCGGACGAGGTCAAGCTCAAGACCGCGGATCCGAACACGGGCTTCACCGACCTGATGACGGCCAACGCCCTGCAACCAGAGTGGTATCCCGACGGCGCGCTGGCGCTGACCATCCGGCCGACTTCGCTGCGCGAGGCCCGCAAGCCCACGGCTTTCGACGGCATGATGAGCGCGCTGTGGATGTCGCGGAACCAGCCGGCGCAGACGTACGGCGTGACCGGCGGCGGCGCGCGCGAGTTCCTGGAAAAAGGCATTACGTTCGGGATGGTGGAGAAGGCGACCGCGGTCATTCCCAGCGAGAACTGGGTGGCGGAGCTCACGGAACTGTCCAAGAGCGTGGGCAAGGACAGCTCCGCCGGGGAAGAGGCGCTGCGCGGCCACAAGGTCGGCATCAAGGACACGGCGCCGGCGTTCGATGCGGTGATCGGGCGCTCGATGCAGGAGGCGCACGCGCCGTCGCTGGTGGCGGGACAGCCGGCGCCGGTGGGGCCCACGCCGGCGGCGCACGGCGGCACGTTTGATCCGCGCCGCGCGGGTGCGCCGATCCCGGCCCATGCGCGTGCCGTGCTCGATGGCAGGCCCCCGGCGGGATCGCCCGCTGCGCCGGCCGCGCCGCCTCCCGGTGTCAACAAGCCGGGCGCGGAGCCGCCTCCCCCTGTCGCCGCCAAGCCGGATTCGGACCACGGTAGGACCGGTGGTCGCCGCTGATGCAGTTCGAGCAGCGCACCTTCGCCAACATTGCGGAACTTCTCACTGCCGCTCGCGCCTCGCTGGCCGAAGGGCTTTTCGTCCGCGTCGGCCACGATCAGGAGGAGCTGAGCCTCGCCTGGCTGGACCGCCTGGCCGCGCAGCGCTCCGATTGGCACAAACCGATCGGTGAAGTGCTTGTTGCGGTGGCCGCCTTGCCGGACCAGGACGCCCAGAGCGCCGTCGTGGACTGGTTCGACACGGCCAAGACGGCGCCGGCGCTGGTGGGCTACGGCCAGCGCATCCTGCGCGCGTCACCGGACCTGGCGTCGCGCACGGACCGCTCCTTCGATCCACCGGGCGACGCGCTGCCGTTTTCCGCGGTCCTGCCGCGCCTGCTGGAGGCCGCGGCGCGCTACAGCCACCGCGATCAGGTCATCCTGTTTCGCCGCCCGGACTATGCGCTGGCCACCCTGTCGACGCGCGAGGATCTGCTGCGCGAGGCACAAGTCGCCATCGCGTTTGGCAATTCGCGCATCGACGGCGGCATTGACGGCTGGTACACGCTCGATTGGCTGCGGCAGATGGCGTTCTTCGTGAAGTGGATCCGCGCCGAAGTGCCCGCCGTGCTGCGCGATCTCGCGGCGCCGGAGGATGCGGCGGCGCGCCAGGCGGTGGTCGAGTACGCGCTGCACGCCGGCGACAAGGCGGATCTCGAGCCGCTGCTGCAGGACTGGCTGCGCCAGCCGCCGCCTTGGCTGGAACAACCGGCGACGATCAAGCGTTTGCAGGCGGAGCAAGCGACGCTGGGGGCCTGCTTGCGTCACGCTCTGCAAGCCGCCCGCGCCGAGCGCGAATCGCGGCCGGTTCCGCCCAGTCCCTGAAGTCCCGAGACGCAGCCAAGACATGAATTTTTCCCAAGACAGCAGGGCCCTTCTCCGGTATAAGCGCGCCGCGAAAAGGTGCTGACCGATCTCCTGCTGTAGCATTGTGCGCGCCCTGCGTGCCGTCCAACCGAGGAAGACGTGGCCTTCGTTCGTCCCGGTCCGCTGCCTCCGCTGCTTGCGCCCTACGTGTTCTCGTGGGAGACGATGCACACGATCATTGGTGGTCGATCCGCCATTGATCTCTCGCACTTGCGTTTGGGCGACGGCGAGGACGAGGCGTACCGCTTCCTGGCGCGCTACGGCTACGACCTCAAGATTCCCTCCCATGCCGCAGACTTGGAGCGCATCCGCGTCGAAGCGCTCGGTTTCGTGCGCGGCGTGCTGCTGACCGGCCTGCGCGGCGTGGTCGTCCCCGAAGAGCTCGACACGATGCCGGTGCTCGACCTGCTGCGCACGGCGGCGGGCGAGGGGCTGGCGCACGACGGCAGCGAGGAGTCGCTGGCCGCCTACAAGCTGCAAATGGCCTGGGCTTGCGCGCTGTTGCGCGTGATGCACACGATGGCCCACGCGGTCAACTACTTCCAGACCAACTTCTACCGCGAGATCCGCGACCGCATCTTGAACCGCTTTGTCGAGCAAGTGCGCACGCGGCAAGACGGTTCGCAGTACCTGCACTGCGCGAGTTTCGACGTGCCGCTGGTGCGCTTCGAGGTCAAGGAGACCAAGCCGCTGCGCTCGATCACCTTGAAGCTCTTGCAAAAGCAGGAGAATGTCGCCTACGACATGTTCGACCACATCGGCGTGCGCATCATCGTGCAGCGGCCGGTGGACGCGCTGTTCGCCGTGCGGGCGCTGCGCGAAGAACACACCATCATGTACCCGAACGTGAAGCCCACGCGTTCGCGCAATACGCTCATCGATCTCTCGGCTTACGACGCGCACGTGCGGATCTGCCTGCAGAAGTTCCAGCGCGGCGAGCTGGACGAGCGCGGCACCGTCGAGGCGATCCACGCCTTCGATCGCAAGCCGGAGGGGCGCGAGCAGGTCGAGTGGAATCCCTATTCTTCCGACAAGTACCGCTCGATCCAGTTCACCTGCCGGCAGATGATCCGCTTTGACAATCCGCTGTTCGTGCGGCTGCGCGATGCGCAGCTCGTGGCGCGCAAGCACATGCGCGGCGAGAAGCTGGCGGAGATGCTGACGGCGCTGTCGACGCAGGGCGTGGAGCCGGAGATCCAATTCTTCTTTCCCTATGAAGTCCAGGTCATGGACATTGCCAGCTACCAGCAGGCGACGGTCGGACGGGCGTCCTACTCCGAGTACAAGGAGCGGCAGATCGACTCCGCGCGCCGCCGCGTCATGCCGCGCGTGCTGGAGTTGCTGGGCGTCGGCGACCCGAGCGGCGAGGACGAGATCGACAACGGGCCGGACAACGGCGGGCATGGCACATCCAACCGGCCGATTCCCTTGAAGAGACGCCTGTTTGCCGAGACCGGCCTGCTGCCGCAGGCGACCGTCGACGAGCTGCGCGCCCGCCACCTCGAACGGCCATGACCGCGCGGCGAGGGCCGGAGGTCGTCGACCTCGCTGCCGACGGTCTATGCAACTACGCAGAAACGCAAGCCTACATGGAGCAGCTGGTGGCACGGCCGCCGGATGCGCCGGACCTGCTGCTGTGCGCGGAGCATCCGCCGACGCTGACGGTCGGTCGACGCGGCGGGCGCGAGCACATCCGCGGCACGCAGTTCGCGCAGCCGGGCGGATCCGCTGTGGAAGTCCCGATCTACGAAGTGGCGCGCGGTGGTTCGGTGACGTGGCACGCGCCCGGGCAGGTCGTGGTCTATCCGATCGTGCAGCTGGCGCGGCAGGAAGGTCCGATTGGCCGTGGAACCCTGGGAGATCTGCCCGCTTTCGCGCGGCTGCTGGAGACGGCGATGCAGCACGCTTGCGCCGCCTTCGGCCTCGACACCTGCACGCGGGAGGGCTTCGCTGGCCTGTGGCTGGACGACCGCACCAAGATCGGCAGCCTGGGCGTCGCCATCCGCGGCGGCTGGACCTGGCACGGTCTGGCCCTCAATGTCTCGACGGAGCTCGCTGGGTTCGAGCTGGCGACGCATTGCGGGCTGCAAGGCGTGCGCATGACGACGCTGTGGCAGGAGCTGGACTCGCGCGCGCTGCCCAAGCCGCCGCTGGCGCGGGTGCGGGCGGCGGTGGTGGCCGAACTGCAGGCGCGGCTGGCGCGCAGATCCTAGGCTAATTCAAGACATCGTCGCGATCGGCACCGGTGGCGCCGCCGACTTCCGACTCCGCCACGCCGTCGCGCTCCGTCTCTTCCGGCGGGACGGGCACGCGGTAGTCCTCGGACAGCCAGGCGCCGAGATCGATGGTGCGGCAGCGCTCGCAGCAGAACGGGAACGCCGGGTTCTCCGGCCGCGGCGCGGCGGGCTTCTTGCAGTGCGGACAAGGCTTTGACGTCATCTACTCATACCCCAAGGCATCGACCACCGGCACGCGCGCGGCAGCACGCGACGGATAGATTGCCGCCACGACGCCGATGACCACAAGCACGGTCGCGTAAAGTGCTGCGAGATCAAAGGGAAAGTGCATGGGCACTTCCCACCCCGTGTCCTGGGCGTTCACGACGCGCAGGATGATGAGGCCGTTGAACACGCCCACGCCGATGCCCGCCGCCGCGCCGATGAGGGCGAGGCACAGCGACTCCACGAGAATCATCCGCTGCAGCTGCCCGCGCAGCATGCCGACCGCGCGCAGCACGCCAATCTCGCGCATCCGATCCAGGATCGACGTCATCAGCGTGTTCACCACCGAGAGGATCGAGATGAAGATCGTGACCAACTCCAGGGCGCGCGTCACCGAGAAGATGCGCGTGACCATCTGGCCGATCTCGTCGCGGAACATCTGGTTGGTCAGGACGAACAGGTGGTACTTCTCGCCCCAGGTGCGCACGATGATGTCGCGGATCTTCACGGGATCGATGCCCTTTTTCATGTAGGGCTCCATGGTGTCGACCTTGTCGTCCTCCCACAGCGCGCGGTAGAGGTGGCGATCGAGGAAGACGGTGCCCTGGTCCGACGAGTAGTCCGTGATGGCGCCGAGGATGAAGAAGGAGCGGCGGCCGTGCGCCGTCTGCAGCTCGATGCGCTGGCCGGGATTGCGGCCGAAGCGGTGCGCCAAGGTCTCGGAGATGATGACGCCTTCGCCGTTGATCATGCGCTCGACGAGGGTCGACTTGTCCCCGACCCAGCGCGTGATCGGCCAGTCGCCGTGGTGCGAGAAGCGGATGCGGCCGTCCAGGCTCAGCAGGAGGATGCGCGAGTTCTCGTAGTCGACGTTGCGCAGGCGCACGAGGTCGACGGCGTCGATGCCGGGAATCTTGCGGATTTCGTCGGCAAGCGCGGGATCGAGCGGCTGGTTCATGCTGCCGCCGACCTTGGAGTTCGAGGTGATGAAGAGGTCGGCTGGGACGGACTGCTTGACCCAAGTGACGATGCTCTCTCGGAAACTGAACGTGAGGATGGCGCTGGACATGACCATCGACAGGCCGACCATCAAGGACGCCACGGTGACGGCGGACTTGGCGGCGCTGCGCGAGACGTTGTCGGCGGCGAGGCGGCCCTCGATGCCGAAGAGCCTGGCGGCAATGGGGGCCAGGCCGCGGTTGGACAGGACGACCAGCCAGCGGCCGAACATGGTGGCGCCGAGGACGACGAGGAACATGGCGAGCAGGCCGAAGACCGGGAAGGAGTCGATGGCCGGCAGAAGCGAGACGGGATAGACCAGGGCAAAGCAGGTCATCGCGCCCCATTCGCGGGCGCCAAAGCGCAGGCCGGGCGGCTCACCAAAGTCGTAAGCGAGGGTGCGGATGGTCTCGACCGGGCTCAGGCGGCTGGCGCGCCAGGCGGGGAGCAGCGAGGCGAGGCCGGAGCACAGCGTGCCCATCGCAAGCCCGAACCCGAGCGCCCAGGTTGGCACGTGGGTGCCGGTGACGTGGACGCGCACGTAGATTTCGCTAATGCTGCCGGCTGCTTGCTCCATCATCAGCCGGGCCAGGA
>CAIXAA010000638.1 GCA_903917305.1 uncultured Myxococcales bacterium
CCCGGGCGCCACGACCGGCAGCGTCGCGTGAAAGGCAAACACCGGATCGCGGTCCATCTCCTCAGGCGAGATGCGCAGCACCATGCGCGTTGCGCGGTTGCTTTTGCCAATCAGATCAGCCACGTGGAACAGTGGATCGATGATCGACGTCTGGACCGCCGTGGACGCCGCGCTGCCGTCGAACTGCGCTTGCACCATCGCGGAGCGCGACAGCATCGTCTTGCCAGAAATGCATTGATCATCGGCACCTGGCTGGTTCCAGTACTTGCCGCACGCCTTCAGGTTCGTCAGCGCTTGGTCCGGCGAGACGGTCATGAACTGCCCGGTCTGACCGACCGTCGCCTGCAGGGCGGTCACGACCTCGCTGTCGAGGGGAAGCTCGGAATTCGCAAGGAAGTTGGCAAGATCCCACAAGTTCTTGCTAGAAGCCAGATCGGCCAGGCTGACGTCTTGCAGCGGCGAGAGCTTCGCCAGCGACGCCCCCGGCACCGACGCCTCCGTCACGAACGCATGGCCGCCCGCTTCGTCGATCGCCGCCGACATGACCTGGGCGTAGTTGTCCGGCTCCAGGCACTCCGCACCGGCCGGCGCCAACGGCAGGCACGGCCGCGTCTTGCCCGGCGCAAGCAGGGTCATCCGCAGGGGATTCAGCGCCACGTCGAAGTGGTTCTTCACCACGGAGCGCCCCGAGCCCGCCACCGTCACCGTCACGCTCATCTCCTGCGCCGCGGCAATCGAGGTCAGGCGCAGCGGCACGCACGGCTCCGCGTCGGTCATCTCCAGTGTAATCGGCCGGATCGCCTCCACGCCTTGGCCGTTCTGCAGCTTGATCGCGACGAAGACATCGCCCTTGGTGGCGTGGGACTGCAGGATCGGCTTGGCTTTTTCCGGCGTCGCATACCCGTTCTGGGTCAGCCACTGGAAGATGGGGTCGGCCAATTTGCCTTGAATGACCGCGTAGTCGTACGGACCGGTCGAGCCCGAGTCCAGGACCTCGACGCCCGGCACCGGAACCATACCGATGTCCATGCCGACGTCGTCCAGGCTGGCGCCGTCCGGCCCGGCCTGCGTTGCGCCACTCGCGTCCTTGCCGCTGTCGTTGGCCTGGCAGCCTTCTTGGGGGTCGCGGCAGTTTTCCCAAGAATCCTCGACACGTGCAATGCGAAACGCGAGCTTGTCGTCGAGTGCGTCGAACACGTGCCGCGTCCCGACACCGACGGTCGGCACCTTCGGCACCGGCAGCACCCAGCCGAAGTTCTGCGCCAGGCCGCCGTAGACCACCTCGATCCACACGACGGACTTGCCCGCCGCCTCGTCGCGCACGAAGAGCACGCGCTCCGCGTTCTGGAACACGGTCTGCTTGGCGTCCGGCGAAGTCGGCGAGAAGCAGCCGCCGCAGGCGAGCGCGTCGGCAGCCGGGATCGCCAGCAGGCCTGCAAAGACAAGGGAAAGCAGGGGATTGCGCATGTCGGGCTCCTCAAGGGTACAGCGCAGCGTAGCCGAACCGCGACGCGGCTGCTACGGAATCGCGACCACATGGGACGTCGCCACCCGACCGCAAGGATCGCGGACGGTCATGTCGACGTTGAGCGGCGAACCGCCCGGCCACGAATCGAGAAACACGACCAGACCGGTTTCGAAAACGGCGCCTTGCGCGTCCTTCTTGAGCGGCGCGCCCTGGCCGAGCAGCACGGTCCGCGCGCCGAACTTGCGCACGCAACTGCCGTCCACGCCTTCGACATCGCCGCCAGCATCGGCGGAACTGGCGTCTGGCGCTGGCCGGGCATTCCAGTCGCCGCAATCCACCGGATCGACGGACGTCAGCAGGAACTGCACCTCGAGCTTGTCGTAGCGATCGAGCGCCGGATTCGCGATGCGCACCGCAAGGAACGTGTGCTGCCCGCCTTGCACGCCGAGGTAGACCGGCAAGGAGCCGTTCGGCGGCAGAGGCGTGAAGGTGCCCTGGCCGTAGCCGATCTCAATCGCCAATGGATCCGCGAGTGTGCAGCCGGGGATGAGATGGAAGCCATCCGTCGACTCGCTGCACTTGAAACGTTCCGCGGCACAAGGACTTGGCTGTACTGGCGGACAAGCGCTCAGGAAGACAAGGAAAAGCAGCGCTGCCTTGCGCATCCGGATCTCCCGCTCACGACGCCGTGGTGGTCGGCTGATCGACCAGGCCCTCGCCAAACAGGCGCACGACCTCTTGGGCCACCTGCGCCGGGTCGCCGAACTCGTTGCCGCTGAGCCACGCGTACACCAGCCGGTCGATGGCGCCGACGATCGCCAACGCCGCAAAACGCGGGTCGATATTGCGAATCAGGCCACGCTCGCCCAGGGATCGCACCATGTCGGCGACGAAGCTGTCCAACTGCGAGGAGCGCGTGCGCAGCCACTCGCCGATCGGGCCGGGATTGCGCTGCTCCCGGTAGAAAAGCAGAATGGCTTCAGGGTATTCCATCACGGTTTGCACCAGGGACGAGCCGAGTTCCTGGTAGGCAGCGCCGCTCTGCAGCGAATCCTGCGCGACGTCCAGCGCCGCGCGCGCCTCGACCAACGCGTCGATCGCCGGGTCCAGCGCGGCGCCAACCAGCGAACGAAACAGCGCTTCCTTGTCGTCGAAGTACAGGTAGAACGTGCCGCGCGCCACGCCCGCCTCCGCCGCGACCTGCTCGATGCTGGTGGCGTGGTAGCCCTGACCGAGGAACAGTTGCAGCGCAGCCGTCTCGAGATCCGCGCGTTTCTTGGCTTTGTTGTCCTCGCGACGTCCCACGCTGTGCCTCCAGGGAAGTGGTGTAGCAGCCGGCCGCCGCGCTTTCAAGTTGAAAAAATGACAGACCCGCCAGTTTTCCTTGCCAGGAACTGACGCATGTGTCAGTTTCATCGAGGGCCGCACCAGGGTGCGTCCGCGCGGAGCCGCCATGTCCACGTCCTCCCTTCGCATCTACCGCAGCATCGCGTTCGCTTGGGCGGCGCTCTTCGTCGTGACCGGCGCCGAGTTCGCCGCCATTCCCGGTCTGCTCGGCACAGGCCTGCACGCGCTCGCCCGTCTGCTGCAACTTCATGGAACCATTGATGTGTCTCCGGGCACCTTGTGGCACGTCCTGGCGTTGTCGCTGATGGTCGCGGTGACCGGCCTTGCGCTGCTGACCGCGCGGCGCCCGGCGGATCGCGGTCCGTACCTGGTGCTGATGGCGGCCAAGCTCGCGAGCACGTGCGTCTTTCTCTACCTGGCCGCGACGCTGGGCAGCATCTGGTTGCTCTGCGCGGCGACCGATGGGTTCGTCGCCCTGACCCTGTTCCTGGCGCGGCGCGGCCTCGATCCACCTGCGAAGGTGCCTGGCTTCGAACGCGCGCAGCGGCCGGCCCCGTTCTACGAAGTCTGGTTCGCCAAGGTGGATCTCGGTCCGGACCGCGCGCTCTGGTTGCGCTACACGCTCCTGGACGGCAAGACGCGCGAAGCGGGCACCTGGGCGCTGCTCTTCGACCATGAGCGCATCCGCGCCGGCAAGACGACCTGGCCGCTGGAAGTCGCAGGCGCGACGGGCACTTCGCTGCTGCCGGACTGCGGCGACGTCCCGCGCTTCCTCGGGCAGCAGGCGGTCTTTCACGTGGCGGACGGCCACCTCGACAGCGGCAACGCGCTCGGCAGCGCCGGCGAGATCGCCTGGGATCTCCGGTGGCAGGACAGCGGCTGCCGCTTCGAGCACACGCCCGCCGTGCTGCGCGCGCTTGGTCTGGCAGGCAGCGTGTTCCGCTCGCCGCTGCTCGACCTGCGCGTCAGCGGCAGCGTCAGAATCGGCAGCGAGATCATCGAGATCGACGGCGCCACCGGCATGCTCGGGCACATCTTCGGCAAACGCCAGGCGCACGGATGGGCCTGGGCGCACTGCAATCGGTTCGACGGCGGCGAAAACGCCGTGTTCGAAGGCCTTTCCGCCCGCGTGCGTGTCGCCGGCATGGTGACGCCGCCGCTGTCCTCGTTCGTGCTCGACGTGGGTGGGGCGCGCTTCGCCTTCTCCGGTCTCTGGCAACTGACCGCCGCGCAGACGACGTGGGGCGGCGGCACGTGGCGGTTCTCGGCGCGCTGTGGAAGCGCGCGGCTCGTCGGGGAATTGACGGCGCCGCCGACCGAGCGCGTGGCGCTGGTCACGTACACCGACACGGACGATTCCAACCTTTGGTGCGCCAACAGCAAGCTCGCAAATTTGAAGCTGGAGCTGAGCGATCCGCGGCGCGGCGTGCACAAGGTGCTGACGGCCACCGGCACGGCGGCGTTCGAGGAAGTCGGGCGTGATCGACCGCAGCGCGCGGTCGTGCTGTAGCGCAAGGAGCAGACCATGGACCTTTGCCAACGCTGGCTGCAAGCGCACGGCGCGAATGCCGCGGATTGTGAGGCGCTGAGCCTGGTTGCCCGGCAGCGGGCGCAGCGCTACGACATGCCGATGTGCTGGGTCTGGCCGCTGGTGGTCGCGCTGCTCGACGCCCTGGCGCCGCTGCTCGTGCTCGGTCGTTGGCAGCGGGCGCGGACGCTGGACGCCGACGCCTTGGACGCGCTGGAGCAGGCGCTGCACCACCACCGCTGGCCGTGGCCGAGAATCCTGTGGCAGCTTGCGCGGTTGCCCCTGTGGGAAGCGCTGTATGGCGGCGCGCGGGCTCTGGAACCGGTTCCGGCCCCCACTCCGACGAGTCCGCTGGACTCGCCGGTCCCTTCGGGCACGTGGGGCCCCTTGGTTCCGGCTCCGGTTCCGGATCCGGCTCCGGTTGCGCAGCCTGCGGCAACGCGTTTCGATGTCATCGTGGTGGGTTCTGGCGCAGGCGGCGCACCCGTGGCCACCGAACTGGCGCAACATGGCCTGCGCGTTGCCATTCTTGAAGCCGGCGGTCCGGTTGTGCCGCTGCCGCCGCCGCGCGCGCTGGAGAGCTACTACGGCCACCAAGGCATGATTGCCGCGATGAACCAGGGCCTGCTGGCGGTGCTCATCGGTCGCGGCGCTGGTGGCACGACCGCCATCAACTCCGGCACGTCGCTTGCCCCGCCTGCGGAGTGGCTGGCGCGCTGGGATGTCGCCACGGGCGGCGATTTCTGCAAGGAACTTCCACCCTTTGTCGCGCTGGCGTCGGAGCGCATCGGCGTGACCGTGCCGCCCGCCTCGCTGCTCGGCGCCTCCGCGCACCTGTTCGAGCGCGGGCTGCAAGCCCAAGGTCGCACGGGGGCTTACGTCCTGCCGCGCAATGCCCCGAATTGCAAGGGGTCTGGCGTATGCTGTTTCGGCTGTCCAACCGGCGCCAAGCAGAGCACCGACCGTTCCTTCCTGCCGGCCGCCGTGCAAGCTGGTGCCGAACTGCGCCTGCACACACGCGTCACCGACATTCGCGAGGATGCCGACGGCGTGCGTGTCACGGTGTCCGGGCCAGACGGCGAGAGCGAACTGCGCGCGCGGCATCTGGTTCTTTCGGCTGGCGCCTTGGCGACGCCGGGCCTGATCCGGCGCGGCGCGCTGGGGCCGAGTTGGCGCAAAGCGGGGCAGCACCTCAAGATCCACCCGGCGACCAAGGTGTTCGGCCTGTTCGAGCAGCCGGTGCATGGCGAAATCGGCGTGCCGCAAGGCATGGGCTACCAGCCGCCGGAGCTGGAACGCGTTGTCCTCGAAGGCATCTTCACGCCGCGCAGCACCGTGGCGCCGGTGGTCGCGGCAGCCGGGCAGCGGGCGCGGTGGTGGCTGGAACACGCGGATCGTCTGGCGAGTTTTGGCCTCATGGTGCGGGATCGCGGCCATGGCAGCGTGCGGGAGGTCGCTGGCTGGCCGGTGCTCAGCTACCGCCTGCACCCCGAGGATGCGCTGGACATGGCGCGCGGCGTTCTGCTCATCGCCGAGACGTGGTTTGCCGCGGGGGCGCAGGCCGTGCTGCTGCCGGTCGCGGGCATCGCCAATGAGCCGAGGTCTTTGGAAGATCTGCGCAAGATCCGCCCGGAGGACATCACGCCGTCGCGGCTGGCTGCCAGCGGCTTCCATCCGCAAGGCACGGCGGGCATCGGCCGCGTGGTCGACCGCGATTTGCGCCTGACTTCGCGCATTTCCGTGTGCGACGGCTCGGTCCTGCCCGACACGCCGGGCGTCAATCCGCAGCTCACCATCATGGGGCTGTCGTTGCGCCTGGCGCAGCGCTTGAAGCGCGAGCTGGCCTGAAATTGCGCCCTGAACTCACCACGGAATCTTCAGTACGCTCTCGGCAATCGCCTGGATCAGCACGCCTTTGGCGGCGATGTCGGCGTTGGTCGAGTCCTGCGCCGTGAGCACGAAGTC
>CAIXAA010000639.1 GCA_903917305.1 uncultured Myxococcales bacterium
GGTGCTGCTGCTGCTGCGCTGGCGACGGTGGACGGTGGCCGCGGTGGCGCTGGCACCGGTGCTGGGTGCGCTGGTGTGGACGCTGGGCGCCGTGGGGCGGCTGCTCGGCGCGCCCGATCCGCTGCTCGGCCTCGGCGTCGCGATGCTGCTCGCCGCGGGCGTGGCGCACAGCGGCCACCTGGTCGACCGCTACCACCTCGCGCTGGCGCGCGGCCTGCCGCGCGCGCAGGCCGTGCATGTGGTCTTCCACCATGACGGCCGCGGCGCCATCGTCGCCGCCCTGCTGGCGGTGGCGGCTGGCCTGAGCCTGGGCGTCCACCACCCCACCACGCTGCGCGCCTGCGGCCTGCTGCTCGGCCTTGGCCTGTGTGCCGTGCTCGTCGCCAGCCACGCCCTGCTGCCCGCGCTGCTGCGCCTCGCGCCGCGCGAAGCCCCGCTGCCCGTCGGACCCGCCCTTGCCTGGCGCCACGCCGCCCGCGTTCGCGCGTGGATTCCTTCGATCTGGCGTCTCGCCCTGTTCATCGGGATCGTCGCCGCCGCGACCACGCCTTGGCCTGGCCTGTCCCTGTCGCACCCCGGCCTGCTGGCGCACAGCCCGAGCACCGGCGCGCCCTGGCACGATCTGCCCCTGCGCGCCCTGCCCCCAGCGCTGACGCTGGCCTGCCTGCTCGGTTGGCTGTTGCGCGATCTGCGCGTGGCGTGCCTGGCGCTCGTGCCGCCCACTATCGCCGTGGGTGGCCTGGGGTTGCTGCTGCCGCTGCCGCCGGGGGGGCCGGCGCCGCTCGATCTGCTGGCCGTCGGGCTCTGCGCCGTGGCAGCCGTGGGCGCCGGCCTGCATTGGGCCGCGACCGCCGCACCCGAAGGCAACGCCGAAGCCGGCTTCGCCTCCGCCGCCCGCAGCGCGGCCCACGGCCTGTCGCCCGTGGCCGTCGCCGCCGCCGTCCTGCTTCTGTGCGGCCCGCGCCCCCTGGCGCACCTGGGTCTGGTCCTGCTGCTGGGTCTGGCCCTGGCCGCCCTGGGCTGCCTGCTCGCCGTGCCATTGGCCCTGGGGCCCTTGGGCCGCGCCGCCACCACCAACGCCCTGGCCGACGCGCGCCGCCGCGAAGGCCTCGCCTGCGTCGGCCTCGCCGGCTACGCCCCGGTCGCCGCCGGCACCTTCGGCGCGCTGGCCGCCATGCCCGCCGCCGCGCTCGCCGCCCAGCTCGCCCCATCCCTGCGCATCGGCATCGCCGCCGCCCTCGCCGGCATCTCGCTCTGGTCCGCGCGCCGCTGGTGGGCCGGGCCCTTGGGTGGCGACCCCTCGCATCCCGTGCTCGCCGGATTCGCCGGCAGCCTGCTCGCGCTCTTGTGCGTGCCGTGGCAACCGCTCTGGGTCGTGGTCGCCTTCCTCGGCTTTCGCGTGCTCGGCATGAACCGCCCGGGCCCCCAGCGCCTGCGCCTGCGCTGGCTGAGCCAAAGCTCCTGCCTCCTCAGCGGCGACGTCCTCGCCGGAGGCCTCGCGGGCTGCCTCGCCGCCCTCGTCCGCTCTTGGGGCATCGCGCGCGGCTGGTGGTGCTAGCGGTCTAGTGGCAAGCCTGCGTCAACGTCAGGCTGTCGGTCTTGCACCAGTTGCCATTGCTGCCCGGCCAGCTGCAGTTCGTGATGTACGGCCGCGTCACGCCGCACTCGGTCGGCACGGTGTCCCAGCCGTTGGTGCCGTTGCACAGCCCGCCGCCACAGGTGCCGTGGGCGTTCTTGTCCCACTGGTACTCCGGGCCGCCGCTGCAGTTGTAGTCCCACGATGCGCAAAGGTCCTTGGTCGTGAACCACCCCGCCTGTCCAGGGCGCGCGTTGGGATCCGAGTCGCAGCAGTCGCCGTTGTTGCTCACCGAGCCAGCCGGCTTGGCGCACAGGCAGGTCGACACGCCCGCTCCATACCCGTCGCCGTCGCCATCGACGTAGTAGGCCGCGCAACCGCCGCTGCCGGCAGGATCGGTGACGCCGTCGCAGTTGTCGTCGATCCCGTTGCACATTTCGGCCGCGCTCGGATTGACGGCGGCCTTGGTGTCGTCGCAATCGCCAGCCTTGGTCACCTTGAACGTCGCGTCCGCCGCGCACAGCAGCTTGCCGACGCCCACGCCAAAGCCGTCGCCGTCCGCGTCGACGTAGTACGTCGCCTTGCCGGTGCACGCCGTGCAAGTCCCTGCCAGGCAAGCGTTGGTCGCCACGCCGCCGCACGTGGTGAAGTCCGCGACCGCCGCGTGCTTGCAGCCCGCGACCGGGTCGCAGCTGTCCGCCGTGCAGTCGTTGCCGTCATCGCAGCTGATGGCGACCTTGGTGCAGGCGCCCGCCTTGCACACCTCGTCCTTGGTGCACACGTCGTTGTCCACGCACGCCGCCGTGTTGTTCGTCGTGACGCAGCCGGTCGCCGGTGCGCAGCTGTCGTCGGTGCACACGTTGCCGTCATTGCACACGATCGCCAGGCCGGCGCACGCGCCGCCACCGCATGTGTCCTTGTCCGTGCACGCGTTGCCGTCATTGCACGCCACCGTGTTGAGGCTGTACAGGCAGCCGGTCGCCGCCACGCAACTGTCGTCCGTGCAAGGGTTGTTGTCCTGGCAGACGATCGCGGTGCCGACGCACGCGCCCTTGTTGCAGCCGTCGTCCTTGGTGCACAAGCTGTCGTCCGTGCAGGTCGCGCTGTTGGGCAGGAAGACGCAGCCGATGCTGGGCTTGCAAGTGTCGTCCGTGCAAGGGTTGTCGTCATTGCACGTGATGCTGCTGCCCTTGCAGCTGCCGTAGTTGCACGTGTCGCCGTCGGTGCACTTGTTGCCGTCATCGCAGACGCTGGTGTTGGCGACGAAGATGCAGCCGCTGGTCGGGTCGCAACTGTCCGTCGTGCACACGTTGAGGTCATCGCACGGGATCTTGTCGCCCTTGCACACGCCGCCCTGGCACACGTCGTCCTGGGTGCAGGCGCTGGCGTCGTCGCACGTGACGCTGTTCGGCAGGAACACGCAGCCGCTCGCGGGGTTGCAGCTGTCGTCCGTGCACAGGTTGCCGTCCGTGCAGGTGAGCGTGACACCGACGCACAGGCCGACCGCGCACGCGTCGCCCAGCGTGCACGCGTCGCCGTCGGTGCAGGTCGCGGCATTGGGCAGGAACACGCAACCGCTCGCCGGGTCGCAGCTGTCGTCGGTGCACACCTGGCCGTCGTCGCAAGTGACCGTGACGCCAAGGCAAAGGCCGGCAGCGCAGGTGTCGCCGGCGGTGCACGCGCTGCCGTCACTGCAGGTGATGGCGTTGGGCAGGTTGACGCAACCGGTGGAGCTGTCGCAGCCATCGTCCGTGCAGACGTTGCCGTCGTCGCAGTTCGCCGGCGCCGTCACGCACGCGCCGCCGGTGCAGGCGTCGCCCCACGTGCACGCGTCGCCGTCGGTGCAGGTCGCGGCATTGGGCAGGTAGGTGCAGCCGGTCGCGGGATCGCAGCCGTCGTCCGTGCAGACGTTGCCGTCCGTGCACGTCACCATCGCCGACAAGCACACGCCGCCGGAGCACACGCCGTCGAGCGTGCACGCATCGTTGTCGGTGCAGGTCACGGTGTTGGGCAGGTACACGCAGCCGACCGCGGGATCGCAGCTGTCATCCGTGCACGGGTTGCCGTCGTTGCACGGCGCCATGGTGGTCGCGGTGCAGCCGCCCGGCAGCGTGCAGACGTCGGCCGTGCAAGCGTTGCCGTCATTGCAGGCGATCTCAGGCTCATAGCCGCTGCCGTCCGCCTTGCAGCCGAACAGCGCCGCGCCGCTGCAGGTGCTCGCCACGCAGACGTCCGCGTGGCAGGTGTGGTCCGCCGTGCAGAATTGCTGGGGCAGGCAGTCTTCGCTCGCCAGGCACTCGACGCAGACGCCCGCCGTGGTATCGCAGATGTGCGCGCAATCCTTGCTGGAAGTGCACGGCGGCTTCACCACGCACGCGCCGCCCTTGCACTGGTCGCCGGGCTTGCAGTTGTTGTCGGTGACGCAGGCGACGCAGGCGCCGCTCGCGGTGTCGCAGATCGGCGCGGCAAAGCCGCAATCGGCCGCGGTCTTGCAGGTGTTCGAGGTCTGGCACTGGCCGGCGACGCAGGCGCCGTTGCTGCCGCAATCGCTCGGCTGCAGGCAAGCGACGCAGGCGTTGGTCGCCGGGTTGCACACGCCGGTCTTGCACGGCGTGTTCGGGCCGCAAGGCAAGCCGCAGCCCAGGATGGCGACGTTGGCGCAGGCACCGTTCTGGCAAGTATCTGTCGTGCAAGGATTTTCGTCGTTGCACTCCGCGGCGCTGGCGCAGGTCGGGCCGCTCGTGTCGCTGGCGTCGCCAGACAGATCGACGTCGCCGCCGGTCGTGTCGCTCGCCGCATCGCCCAGATCGACATCGGGCGGCACATCGAACGTGTCGTCCGTTCCCTGGAGGAAATCATCGTTCGCGACGTCGGGCCCGATGTCCGGCTGCGCGCTGTCCAGGATGCCTTCGGTCGCCGCGCCGTCTGGCGGCGTCAGCGTGGAATCCTGAATCGAATCTGCCGACTGGACGTCGAGGTGCGGCGCCGGGACCAACTGGTCCTCGCCGCAAGCCGCCAAGCCAAGGACACTCAGACAGGTCACCAACGCGAACAAGGGGGCACGGGAACAACGCATGGAGCCTCGGGGTTCAGCGGACGTGACCATGGCCAACCGCGCAGGCATCCTGAGACTTCGCTCGCCCCGCCGTCAAGTCGCGCTGTGTGACGGTCTTGTGTCGCGGCGCGCCCTTGCCCCTGGCCGTGCGTGCCGCTAGAGTCGCGGCCTTCCCGCAAGGAGACGCGCATGGCCCGGCGATTGTGGCAGATTGAGATCCGCGTGAATGACCTGCAGCGCTCGATGGCGTTCTTCGGCCAGGTCTTCGATTGGCAAATCACGGCGGTGAGCGAGGACTACGCGATGGTCGACACCGGCCAGCCACCGATCGCGTCGCTCTGGCAGATTGGCGAGTCCGGCATGCCGCTGGGCGTGTGCCACTACGTGCGCTCCGCGGACTGCGACGCCGACGCGGCGCGTGCTGTAGA
>CAIXAA010000640.1 GCA_903917305.1 uncultured Myxococcales bacterium
CAGACCGTCGCGCCTTCTGGGTAGAGGGCTTTCTGGACGCGCAGCGGGCCGCGGTGGCGGCAGCCAGTCAGGCGCGTCGCGCCGTCGCGCGCAGCGAACTCGAGCGCCAGCGCCGCTTCCCAGTGCTGCGACTGCGGCAGCGTGGAATCAACGGGAAGCATCGCCCCTCACACTGCCAGCGCTTCGCGCACGCCATCGCTGTCCATATTGCAGCCGAGGCCGCGCATGATGATTTCGCCGCGCTCCATGAGCAGGTAATGGTCGGCGAGGTCGCGCGCGAAATCGTAGTACTGCTCGACCAGGAGTATCGCGACACTGCCGGTTTCCGCCACTTTGCGTATGGCCTCCTTGACTTCCGCGCGTTCGTCGGTGGCGGCGCTCGCCGCCAGCTGCCGCCGCTGGGCGACGACGCGTATAGCATAACCGATGTCCTTGATGATCGACGGTTGGATGCCTTCGGTCGGCTCGTCGAGGATCAGTATCGTCGGATTCATGGCCAGCGCGCGGCCGATCGCCAGTTGCTGCTGCTGGCCGCCCGATAGATCGCCGCCGCGCCGCCCGAGCATGTTCTTGAGTACCGGAAACAGCTCGAAAACGAGGTCCGGAATGCGCGCGCCGCGCGGCTGCGTTGCAAGTCCCATCTGCAGGTTCTCCTCGACCGTCAGCAGCGAGAAGATTTCACGGCCCTGCGGCACGTAGGCAATGCCCATGCTCGCACGGACGTGAGGCGCGGCATGGGTGATATCGCGTTCGCCGAAATGCATCGTTCCGTTCTTCGCCGGAATCAAGCCCATCAGACACTTCATCAGCGTCGTCTTGCCGACGCCATTGCGCCCCAGCAGCGTCGTCACCTGGCCCATCGGGACCTCGAAGGAGAGGTCGCGGAGGATGTGGCTGCCGCCGTAGTATTGGTTAAGGTTTTGGACGCTTAACATGGGGATGGCCTGACACGTGGGATTGCTTCGGATATGCTGGGTTCCGCGCCTGACGCGCGGGCATACTTTCTTTTGCTTCGCCAAAAGAAAGTAGCCAAAGAAAAGGCGACCCGAAGTCAGGGCCACTTCGTGGTTCCCTGCGCTGCTCGCGCCAGGGGGGTCCCCGCTAAACTCGCTGCGCTCAGACAGACGCGGGGCCTGATCCCCCTGGCGCTGCGCTGCTCGGCCCTGCCCCACGGGGCAAGCGGGATCGGGTGCGGGCGAGCTTGCGAAGGCACTGACGAAATCAGCCGTTCTTTTGCATCCAGCGGCCCTGGTGTTTCGATGTTTGATTTGCTGGGCAGAGCGCCCATGCGCCCCCGCGCTGCTACGCAGCCGCGCCCTCCGATTGAAACAAAGCGGCGCCGCTGCGCAGCAGCAGCCGTCGGTTCCCGACCCCACCCTCCCGTCGGGCACGGCGAGCAGCGCAGACTTGGGCGGATAAAGGGCTCGCGTCTGTTTGAGGTTCTATGTTTTTCGTCAAGTCGCTTTGGGCATCAGCTTGGCTGGATCGAACACCTCGGATCCTTTCCAAATCGCAAACGCCACACGCAACAGCTTGCGGCCCAGGATCAACATAGCCTCAGTGCTCGAGAAGCCCTTGTCGCGAATCGCGCGGTACAACGGCCCAAGCGCCTTGCTGTGACTGGCGGCGAAGCCGGCCAGGTAGATTTGACGGCGCAACAGTGGGGGCCCCTTCTTGCTCAAGCGCCGACGCCCGCGCTTGGTGCCCGAGTCGTTGGGGCGTGGATCCAGCCCGCTGTAGGCCACCAGGGCATCGGCATTGGCAAAGTCGAAGCGACTCAACAGCGTGGCCAGCAGCGCAGAGGTTTGGGGGCCTATGCCGGTGATCGTTTGCAGGCGCTTGCTGCCCTGAGCCATCTTTGCATCGCTAGCAATGAGCGCCTGTACCTGCTGGTCTATAGAGTCCAGCAAGGCCTCGAATGCCTCTTGCAGCTTCTTTGTCTCGACCCCTTGGGTGTTGATGCCGAGAAAGACCTGGCGCAAGGCACATTGGTGCGTGACCACCTGAGCACGACGCGTGAGCAGCTCGTGCAGCCTTTGCTGCAAGGGCGTGCCAGGCTTCCAGGGATGCAGATGGGCG
>CAIXAA010000641.1 GCA_903917305.1 uncultured Myxococcales bacterium
CTGTACTGCTTGGCGCGGCGGGCGAGGGCCTGGCCGCTGTTGACGCGGTCGTATTCCAACAGGAGCCGGCCTAAGCCGGCCTTTCCGCCATTCCCCCCAAACTCTGGAGACAACATGCGCATCACCCGACGCCTTGCCACACTTGCCACGCTCGCCGCCACGCTGCTGGCAGCCCCTTCACTCGCCGTGGCAGCTTGGCCCGAAAAACCGATTCACCTGGTCGTACCCTATCCACCCGGCGGCATGACCGACGTGTTCGCCCGTCCGATCGCGCAGAAGCTGTCGGAGATCCTGGGCCAGCCCGTCATCATCGACAACAAGCCGGGTGCCGGAGCGACGATTGGTTCCGCGTTCGTGGCCCGCGCAGCCCCGGACGGCTACACCATAGTGCTAGGCACCTTTGGCTCACATGCCGTCAACGACGCATTGATGCCCAAGCTGCCCTACAACTCGTTGACAGACTTTGCGCCGGTGATTCCGGTGGCGGCGGTGCCGAGCGTGCTGTCGGTCAACGCTAACTCGCCGATCAAGAGTCTGCCAGAGCTGCTGGCTGAAGCGAAGGCCAACCCGGGAAAGCTGACGCACGCGAGCACCGGCATCGGCGCCTCGCCGCAGCTGTTGATCGAACTCCTGAAGCAGGAAGCCAGAGCGGACATCCTGGACGTGCCCTACAACGGCGGCGGCCCGGCTCTGACGGCGCTGCTGAGTGGCCAGGTCAACATGATCTTCGACACCATCGGCACCTCCATGCCGTATATCAAGAGCGGCAATATTCGCCCGTTGGCCATCAGCAGCCCGAAACGTTCGCCCAAGCTGCCCAACGTGCCTGCCGTGGGTGAGTTCGTGCCCGGCTTCAACCTGGTGCCATGGTTCGCCATCTGGGCGCCAGCCGGCACCCCACCCGAGATCGTGCAGCGCCTAAATAAGGAGATCGACGCCATCCTGAAGTCGACCGACATCGAAGAGCGCTTCGGCAGCGTTGGTGCGCAGGTGATGGGCGGCTCGGTTGAGGACTTCAGCAAGTTCCATCGCGCCGAATACGCGCGCTGGGCCAACTTCATTAAGACCACCGGCATGAAGGCTAACTAGCCCGCTTCGCATGACAATACCACCTCTTTTTTCGCCACTGACTCTGCGAGGACTCACTGTCAAGAACCGGATTATGGTCTCGCCGATGGCTCAATATGCAGCCATCGACGGTGCCGTCACCGACTGGCACTTCGCGCACTTCGCCAAGTTCGCCTTGGGCGGCGCCGGCCTGGTGTTCACGGAGGCGACCAAGGTCGAGCGGCGCGGGCTGGGTACGGTAGGCGACATGGGCCTGTGGAAGGACGAGCATATCGGACCGCTACGCCGAATTGTCGACTTCCTTCATGCGCAAGGCGCTGCTGTGGGCATTCAGTTGAACCATGCGGGGCGCAAGTCTGGCACCTACCGGCCGTGGGAGGGCTATGGTACGCTAGACCGCAGCGAACCCATTGAAGGGCAACTGCACTGGGAAGTCATCGGCCCAAGCCCGATCGCTTATATGGAGGGTTGGCCGGTCCCGCGCGAAATGAGCGAGGATGACATCTCGCAAGTGATCGAGTCATTCGCCCAGTCCGCGCGACGCGCGGACGAGTCTGGTTTCGATGTGATCGAACTGCACGGCGCCCACGGATACCTGTTACATCAGTTCCTCTCA
>CAIXAA010000642.1 GCA_903917305.1 uncultured Myxococcales bacterium
GCCCGCAGACGCCGGACTATACTCCAAGTTCCAGGTCACGAAGCCGAATTGCTCCTTGTAGAACTTCAGCGCCGTGCGGATGTTGCTCGCCACGCTGACGCCCTCGGCGTCGCCAAACGGCGTCTGCAGGTTCGGTGTGATGTAGCCGACATCGTTCTTGCTCGCGTCCACCGTCACCAACGAGCCGCCCGCGACCGAGCTCGTGTCCTTGAGCACCACGCCGCTCGGCCACGTCTCGACGGGAACTTCGACCGTGTTGCCATAGAGATCAGGTGATTGCATCGTCCCGGCGCTGCCGTCGGTCATCACGCGCGACAGCGTCGCCAGCCTGCGGCCGGTGAGGGCGTCGATGTAGATGTGCCGGTTCACGGGCAGCAAGCGGCGCCCGCGGTTGAACGCGATGCGCACGCGCCACGCCAGCCGACTCCCGGATTTGGCAATGCTATCGGGCAGGACGACCAGCGTGGTGCCCATCGGCTGTGTCAGGCGCACACCGTCGCCGCCGCGCGCCAGCTGCTCGGCCCTCTGCCGGGCGATGAGGTTGCGCGGCGGCATGATCTTCTGCAGATCCGACAGTTCCGCTTCGATCGCGTGCACCTCCGTGCCGCGCGCGTGCAGGCGGATCTGGTCGAACTCCACCGGCACGCCGAACAACTGCCGAAAGACGCGGACATGGCGCACACCGTAGCTGTCGATGCGGTCCTCGCGCACGACCAGCTGCTCGTCGGCGCGCAGACCGAACAACGCTGGATTCGCGCGGATATACGCCAGCGGATCCTTGCCCAGCGCGCCGAGGTGGCCATGCGACGACCGCAGGCGGCCGTTGCCGTCCACGCGCGTCACCGCCGCGGGATCGTGCAGCACCGGCGGCGTCATCGCCACGCGCGGGGTGGCCGCCAGCAAGAGGGGCAGAAGCAAGACAGGCAACAGTCTCATGGAATTCCTCGATGCTCAGACGTGATCTTGAAGTTCGGCGCACACATCGGAAGGCAGGGCGAACAGGCGCAGGGCTTCGAATCCGGCGCTGCGTTGCGGATCCTCGACGGCGCCGCCTTGGAACTCGCGGACCGCAGCGTCCACGACCCGGCGCGCCTCCGCCAGATAGCTGGCCAGAACCCGTTCTGGCTCCAGCAGATGCCGCGAGCGGTACTCCAGCCGACCAGCAGCGTAGCTGAGATCGCTGAGCGAAAGTCCCGGCACCGGCTCGCGTTTGCGGTGGCGCCACTGCCCCGTCTCGGAGCAGAAGCTGTAGTGCGGCAGCAGCTTCCAGCCGTCGGTCGCCACGAAGTGCACCGCGGCGAGCAGGTACTGGAACACCGTCTCGGAGATGAAGTAGTTGAAGTTCACGCGCACCCAGCCGGGCTTCAGAACCTCGCAACCTTGCAACACTTCCTTCTCGTACGCGCGCGATCGCACCAGATCGATGCCGAGCAGCCGGTGGCCGTACGGCCCGGCGCAGGAACAGCCGCCGCGCGCCTGGATACCAAGGAGATCATTCAGCAACGCCACGACGAAGTTGTGGTGCAGGTGCCGCTCCCCATGGCGGACGATGAAGGAGACGATGGACAGGCGCCGCGCGTCCTTGTTGCCGAGGATCTGCAAGTTCGGGTTTTCGCTCCAGGAAGCGATGGCGCGCTCGACGAAGTCCCGCTCCAGCTTCTCGATGACCGCCTCGCCGACCGCACCCTTGAGCTGGAACACCAGACCTGCCCGGATCGACTCCAGAATCGCCGGCGTGCCGCCCTCTTCGCGGTGCTCCGGCTCGGTGATGTAGACGTGCTCGCTGGCGTTGACATACGCGACCGTGCCGCCGCCCGGCACCGAGGGAACCTTGTTGCGCATCAAGCACTTCTTGACGACCAGCACGCCCGGAGTCCCCGGACCGCCGATGAACTTGTGCGGCGACAGGAAGATCGCGTCCAAGTACCCGCCCTGCCAGTTCATGTCGATGCGGACATAGGGTCCCGCCGCCGCGTAGTCCCAGAAGGACAGCGCCGCGTGGCGGTGCAGCAGATCGGCAATACCGCGCACGTCGGAGACGATGCCGGTCACATTGGAAGCCGCTGAAAACGAACCAATCTTCAGCGAACGATCGGCGTGCGCGAGCAGTTGGCGCTCCAGCTGCGCCTGGTCGATCTGGCCGTCCGCATCCTCGTCGATGACGACGACATCGGCGATCGACTCGCGCCACGGCAGCTCGTTGGAGTGGTGCTCGTACGGCCCGAGGAAGATGACGGGGCGATCGCTGACGGGAATGTGGCTGGAAAGCGCGTACTTCGCGTCGAGGTTGGCGGGGATGCGCAGGTTGAGGATCTCGACGAGCTTGTGGATGGCGCCCGTCGCGCCCGAGCCGCAGAAGATGATGGCGTCGCTGGCGTCGCCGCCGACGGAGCTGCGGACGATGTTGCGCGCCTCTTCGCGAAAACGCGTGGTCTGCAGGCCGGTGCCGCTGGTCTCGGTGTGCGTGTTCGCGTAGAGCGGCATGACTTCGTGGCGAATGAAGTCCTCGATAAAACTGAGGGATCTTCCCGAGGCGGTGTAGTCGGCGTAGGTGACGCGGCGCGGACCGTACGGGCCGTCGATCGCCTGATCATCGCCGATGATCCCGTCGCGGATGCTGGTGATGAGGTGGTTGGTGTTGGCGAGGCTGCTGCCGGCGGCGTCCATGGGGCGGGAGAGTAGCAGGCGGGCCCGCCGCTGTCACAAACCGCCGCGCGCTGGGAAGACGACGAGCCA
>CAIXAA010000643.1 GCA_903917305.1 uncultured Myxococcales bacterium
ACCAACGCAAATGGCAGCAACATGTCGCTGGTGCCGACCTTCGAGCACAGCTTCACCGGCAGCGCGACGCTCTACGTGGGCGTGCGCCTCTGGCAGGGCGCCGAAGCGTACTATGTGCCTGAAGTAATTGCCGAACGTCCGCTATCGAACCTGCGCGGCATCGGCGGATCGATCCAGAACTTCGAGCTGCAGAAGGGCGGCACGACCACGCCGCAGATCTACCGTGCCCGGACGTATGTGCAGCAAACCCTTGGCTTGGGCGGCCAGCCGGAGCAGAAGTCCTCGGATCCGATGCAGCTGGGCGCGGTCGTCGACAGCCGCCGAATCGTCTTGAGGGTCGGCAACTTCAGCGTGCTGGACTTCATGGACAAGAACGAGTTCGCCGGCGATCCGCGCCAGCAGTTCTTCAACATGGCGTTCATGACGTACTCCGCGTTCGATTTCGGCTCCGACGCGCGCGGTCTGGCCTACGGTGGCGTGGCGGAGCTGATCTGGGACGACTGGGCGCTGCGCCTTGCCCGCGTCACGCCGCCGCAGAACCCGAACGAGCTGTCGGTGCAGCTGCGGCTCGACAAGTTCTACGGTGATCAGCTGGAGTTGGAGCACAAGCACCGCGTCCTGGGCCTCGATGGCACGGTGCGGCTGCTCGGCTACCACAACCACGAGAACACCGGCCGCTTCGAGGCCGCGATCGCCGCGTTTCAGGCGGATCCTGCCGGGAAGAACGCTGCCAGCTGCCGCGGTTACAATTACGGATCGACCAACGCCAGCGCGCCGGACCTGTGCTGGGCGCGCCAGCCGAACGATCGCTTCGGCATCGGCCTGAACTTCGACCAGCGCTTGACGGACGATCTCGGCATCTCCTTTCGCGGCATGGTTTCCGATGGAAATTCCGAAGTCTACGCGTACACGCCCACGGATCGCTCCGTCGCCACGACCTTGCTCGCCAAGGGCACGCGCTGGCACCGCCCGGATGACCTCGCGGGTTTCGGCTTTGCCGCCAACTGGATCTCCGCGATCCACGCCCGCTACCTCAGCATGGGCGGCGTCGACGGGTTCGTGGGCGACGGACACCTGCGCCCCGGCGCCGAGACCGTCTTCGAGGTCTTCTACGGCCTCAACTTGACGGATTCCGTCTGGATCTCCTTGGACTACCAGCACCTGACCAACCCCGGCTTCAACCAGGATCGCGGACCGGTCGACATCTTCGGCGGGAGGTTGCATGCGGAGTTCTAGGCCGCTCGCCCTCCTCGCCACCGCGCTGACCATCCTCGCGTGCAGCGCCGCCGCGCAAGCCCAGGTGCCGACACGGGGTTTTGCTGTCGAGCGCCTCTATCCCGCGGCGCCGGGTGCCGGCTGGCTGGTGATGGAGGATCTGCAGCTCGAAGGCGGACTTGGAGCGGCCGTCGCCGTGCTGGGCGGCTACGCGCACGCCCCCTTGCGCCTGACCAGCGCCAATGGCGCGCAGCACCTGGATGTCGTGTCTGGTCAAGCATTTGCCGGCGTCGGGCTGGCCGTGCACTACGACCGCTACCGCCTCTCCGTCCAGCTGGACAGCCCGCTGTCCATCACCGGCAGCAGCGGCAGCGTCGATGGCTACACCTTCCGCGCGCCTTCGGTCGACATCGGCAGGTACCCGGACAAGATCACGGACTTCCGCCTCGGCCTCGACGCCCGCCTGCTCGGCGAAGCGCACGGCTCCTGGCGCCTGGGCGCAAGCGCCCAACTGATTGTTCCGTCAGGCGATCGCGACCTGTACGTCACCGACGACACCGTGCGCGGCATGGCCCGCCTGCTGTTCGCCGGCGACGCAGGCCTCTTCTGCTACGCCGCGCACCTGGGCGCGCATCTGCGGCCTTTGAACGACGCGCCGGTGCCGGGCAGTCCGCGCGGCAGCGAGCTCCTGTTCGGCGTGGCTGGCGGTGCCAGGCTCGCGCAAGGCGAGAAGACGGCGTTTGTCATTGGCCCAGAAGTCTTTGGCCAAACTGCATTTTCCTCCTTCTTCGCCTCGTCCGCGACCGGTCTGGAGGCGTTGCTCACGGCGCGCTTCGAGCATCAGCAGGACACCGGTGCCCTGCTGCGCATCAAGGCGGGCATGGGCGCCGGGCTGCATCCGCAGTTCGGTGCGCCGGAGTGGCGCGGCGTCCTGGCGCTGGAGCTCTCGGGACGCACCTCCCCGCCGCCGGCCGCGGCTACGGCCCAGCCTGACTTCGCACGGTAATCGCGCCGGCAAGCGCCGTCCGCGGCATTCGCTTGCCCCTCCGCGCTGGCGTTGCTAGATTCCTGCGCTGGGTGCGGATTCCATGGTTCGGCGCCTGAAGCTTCCCCTTGATCGACTGATGAATCGGCACGCGACACACCGCGTTGTCCGTCACGCTCGCGGCATCCCTCGCCGCTCCGAGTACCTCCAAGATGGCGCAAACTGACACTTTCTCTGAGCGCTGGGCGCGTCGCTATGCCGCGTTCACCGGCAGGCGGCCCTTCCTCACCCTGGCCGTCCTCGTGCCGCTCATCTGCCTGGGCGGCTGGTACGGCGCCGGCATCGCGATCCGGTCGAACATGGAAGACCTGTTCCCGGACAACACGCCGGCCGTGATCGCCGCGCGCCATGCCCGCGAAACATTGAAGTCTTCCAGCCAGCTCGTCGTCATCTTCGGCAGCCCGAGCCGCGAGAAGAACCGCGCCATCGCCACGGACTTCTGCGACCGCGTCAGCAAGTTGCCCGAGGTCGTCAGCGTCGACTGCCACCGCGACATCGGCTTCTTCCGGCGCAACTCCGCGCTGTTCATGTCGATTCCCGATCTCGAGAAGATCGAGACCG
>CAIXAA010000644.1 GCA_903917305.1 uncultured Myxococcales bacterium
ACGTGGGTGCGCACGCTGACTTTCGCCCAGGATGTCCTGCACATCGCGGGCGTCGATCCGCTGCCGGATGGCTCGCTGTGGGTGACGGTGGATCTGGCGACCTTCCGCGAGGGTCAGGCCCCGGTCCTCGCGCGCGAGGCGGTGCTCGTGGGCGCACAAGGCCAGGAGATTCAGCGCATTCATCCGTGCCTGGCCGAGGGTCCGGAGGAGCAGCTGCGCACGACCGCCACCGGCGCCGATGGCGCGCTCTACCAGATGTGCCGCAGTGACGCCGGCTTGCACGTCGAGAGGTGGTCGCGATGAGACGAATCCTCCTCTCGCTGTGCCTCCTGGGCCTCTGCAGCAGCGCGTCGGCCACGCCCAAGGCCATGACAGTGGACGAGATCATCGCCATCGCCGTCACGGTTCCCGGCTTCTCCTACTGGTGGGGCGGCAGCAAGTGGAAGCCGGGCGCGACCGACATGGGCACCTGCACGCCGGATCCCGGCACGACCGGCGGCTGTCCGAAGTGCACGCACGCCGGCTCCTGGGGCGCGGACTGCTCTGGATTCGTTGCGAAAGCATGGCAAATCGACAAGCCGATGGGCCTCGACGTCGAGTACCATCCGTATTCGACCGTGAACTTCGTCAACGACACGACCTGGTGGACCAAGATCGACCGCGGCAGCGTCGTCAAGGGCGACGCGCTCACCCACAACCTGAACGGCGCTGGCCACATCTTCCTGTATGAAAAGGGAGATCCGTGGGGCGACATGTGGGCGTGGGAGTGCAAGGGCTGCGCGTACGGCTGCACGTACAACCTGCGCTCGGCCAGCGCGGACTTCGTCGGGCGGCGGCGGGTTTCCATCGCGACGTCAAACACTTGCAGCGTGCACTGCGAGGGCAACAAGTGGATCGGCGCGGACTGCGCCGCCGTCGACTGCGCGGCCTCCGGCAACTCCTGCGTGACCGATGTCCTCAGCGCGCGCTGCGTCTCGCCGCTGTGTCCCTCGCAAGGCAGCAGCACGATTTGCCTTTCCAGCGGCAAGCTGGCCACGTGCAGCGACGGCGTCTTGGGCGACGCGCACGGCGCGACCTGTGCAACGACCGCCGCGGACGCGTCGAGCGGCGATGTCTCGGCCGATGGCGGCGCCGCCCCTGTGGATGTCGGCTCGGGTGCAGTGGATTCCGCTGCGCTCGCTGCTGACGGCGCCGTTGTCCTGGACGCTGCGCCCAAGACGCTTGGCCTCGCCGCCGGCGGTAGTGCAGCGCATTCCAGTGGTTGCACGGCAAGTCCACGAGCTACGGCTGGCGCTGCCGGGGAGCTGCTAGCCGTGCTCGCCCTGCTCGGCGTCGCTGGCTTCCGACGGCGGCGCGCGGCGGCGTAGCCCAGCCTACTGGAGCGCAAGCCCCGGCAGCGCCTGCGTGCCTTCCTTGGCCACCGCCTGCAGCTGCTGCGGGTCCAGGCCGAGGGCCTGCAGGATGGTCGCGGCAATCTGCCGGGTCTCCACGCTGTCCACGACCGGCGCCGCCTGGCTGCCAGCACCCAGCACGAGCAGCGCGACATTGCGGTCATCCTTGCTGAAGCCGCCGTGCTCCGCAACTTTCTTGTTGGAATCCGTGTAGATCGTCCCGGTCTTGACCACGACGGCGATGTCCGGAATGCGCCCGTCCTTCGCCGGATCGCCGAACATCGCCACCAGGTCCGCGCCCGTCACCAGGTGGTCGATGGCCGCCTTGTCCTTGTTGTCCAGCAGGTGCTTGGCCACCGCCGCCGTCTGCGCCTGATCCTTGAGCCAGAGCAGCGCGACCGTGTCCTGGGTCGCCTGCGCCAGCAGCCCCGCCTGCACCTCCTCCACGAGCCCCGGCAGCAGCGAGGTCGGCAACCGCTGCACCAGCGCCGGGTCGATGGGCGACTGCCCGTGGCTGGCACCGATGATGAACAGCGTGGAAGTCCACAGGTTCTGGGCCTTGAGCTCCGTCACGAGCGTGCCGAGCGACTGATCGACAAAGTCCATGGCCGCCATCAGGGCATCGGTCGGCGTACCGGCGGCGTCCTTGTAGCCCGTGGACTTCTGCACGACGCTGACCGCCTGGAAGTCCATGCCGAAAAGCGCTGGCACCGTCGCCGGTTGGCCCAGATGGTCCTTGCCGTGGATCTGGTTCACGACGACGTCGACCTTGGCCTGATCATACTGCGTGACGTTGGCGAAATTCTTGGTGTTGACCGCCGCGATCTCCGGGTTGAACAGGTCGTCCACGCCCGCGCCCGACGGCCCGAGCAGCACTTCGTAGGTCAGGTGCTTGTCCGACCACGCGGTGCGCAGCCCAGCCTTCCTGGCGACTTCGAAGATGTTGTTCACGCGCACATAAGCGTGTGGATACACGGGTGTGCAGTTCCTGGCCGGGTCGCGCGGCAGCTTGGCCGGATCGAAGCCGCCGCCGCCGTCCAGCTTCGTGCTGTCCAAGTCCGCGACTTCGCTGAAGTCCACGCGAGCCCCCTTGGCCGTGCAGTCGGAGCCGGGCGGGGACAGCGTGCGGTCGTAGGAGATGTCGTAGAAAACGCCTGTGGAACGCGGCGTTCCACCTGTGGCCCAGGCCAGCACGCTGGGAAACGAGTCCGACGGAAACGGCGCGGAGGCGTTCGTGTAGCGAATCCCAGCAGTTGCCAGCGCGGCAAGGGAGGATTGCGGCTTTGCCTGGATGTAGCGTTCCAGGTCCGCCGCGTGAAAGCCGTCGATGCTGATCATCAGGACATGCTTGAACTTTCCTGTCGGCTGCGGCTGCACGTCCTGCTTGCCCGCGACGTCCGCCTGCGCCGCCGCGTCAGGCGCCGCCAGGCTGGAGCCAGAGCACGCGGCAAGCGCCACGACCGCCACGGTGGCCCACCACACGGATGCCCAAGCCGGGCGCGATGTACGCATGGAGAACTCCTAGGCAAATCGGGAAACACCACGGCGCGTCGCAGCAACCGGCGACGTGCCAGTTCGACGCGCCAGCGACGGCCATGATGACATCTTCCGCGTGTGAGCGTGACAATGGCGCGCGGACGGGGTGCGCCAGCGGCGGCCCGGCGTCCCCCGTGTGCCCTTCTGCCCCGTGAGGCCTTGCATGGTTGCGCTTCTGCCAGGGCGATTTCGCCGCCACGTCAAGCTGTTGTGGCTTGTCACGCTGCTGGCGGCCGGTTGCCACGCGGTGGCCGCCGGTCACGCTGACACAGACCTGGCCGCTGAAGACCCGGATGCACTGGCGGTCGATGTCGCGCCCCAACCCGACGCGGTTGCGCCAACCGCCGATGCCGCTCCGGATGCATCTCCGGATGCCGCGCTGGACGTCGCTCCAGATGTGGCCATCGACCCGGTCGCGCAAGCGGCGTGCGAAGCCGCCCTCGACGCCGAATGGCAGGCCCATCCGCCAAGCACCGGCATCGCGACGGCGGCCAGCGCCAAGAGCTACGACGCCATCATCGGCAAGTTCATGGCCGATTTCGCGATCCCCGGAGGCGCGGTCGCGGTCGTCAAGAACGGCAAGCTCGTGTTCGCCAAGGGCTATGGCCTGGCCGACATCGAGGCGCAGCAGCCGGCCCACCCCGATGCGCTGTTTCGCATCGCGAGTTTGTCCAAGCAGCTCACGGCCTTCGCCATCCTGACGTTGGTCGAGGTGGGCAAGCTCGGGCTCGACGACCAGGCCTTTGCCATCCTTGGCGATCTCCAACCTGCGCCGGGCGCCACGCTGAATCCGCAGCTCGCGGCCATCACCATCCGCAACCTGCTGAACCACACCGGCGGCTGGAACCGCGACTCGACCTTCGACCCGATGTTCGATCCGTTCGCCATCGCCAGCGCGCTCGGCGTGCCGGCGCCGCCGTCCTGCAGCGACATCGTGCGCTACATGCTCGGCAAGCCGCTGCAGTACACGCCGGGAACCACCTACGAGTACTCGAATTTCGGCTACTGCGTGCTGGGCCGCATCATCGAGAAGAAGACCGGGATGCCCTACGCCGACTACGTGCAATCCGCGGTGCTGGGCAAGGCGGGCGTGCACGACGCGGCGATCGGGCGCTCGCTGCTGGCGGACCGGGCGGACCACGAGGTGCGGTATTACGATTACGCGCAAGCCCCTCTGGCAAAGAACGTTTTTGATGCGAGCGGGCCCAAGGTGCCGTGGCCCTACGGGGGATTCAACATCGAAGCGATGGACTCGCACGGCGCCTGGATCCTCTCGCCGATCGACCTGTTGCGGGTGCAGACCGTGGCGGACAACCGCCCGGATCCAGGCGACATCCTGACAGCCGCCAGCTTCGCCGAGCTCATGGCCAACCCCAAGGTCGCCAGCGGCAACAAGGACGGCACGGCCACGCCTTGGACGGACAGCGGCTACTGGTACGGCTTTGGCTTGCAACTGAACAAGTTCGGCAACTGGTGGCACACGGGCTCCCTGCCCGGCACCGCGACGGAGGTGGTGCGCGCACAAAATGGCTATGGCTGGGCGGCCTTCTTCAACACGCGCCCCAACGACCAATCGACCTTCTGGAGCCGGCTCGACCAGGACTTGTGGACAGCGCTGGATGGCGCCAAGGACGACTTCGTCAGCGGCGATCTCTTCGCAACCTATGACGATTTCACGGATTGGCTCGGCGAGGCGGCGTTCGACGCCAAGACCACGGCGCAAGTCGCGGTCGGGTGGTTCCCCGTGCACATCGAGGGGCGACTGACAGCGGGCACTGTGCAGCTTCGCGCGCGATTCGGCGCCAAACCTGCTGTCGCGGCAGTCGATTTCGCGACGCGGCTGACCTGCACGCAGCTGCGCGCCAAGGACCAGGCGCTGTCAGGCTTTGCGCACGCCAGCCTGCAGTGGTTCGCCGATGCGGCAGGGCGCAGGCGCTACCAGGCGAGCTGGGTCAAGCCGTGATCGGCGGGCTTCAGGTCGCGGCGACCGCCGGTCGCACCTGGCGCACGGACGCCAGAAGCGCAGCAATCCGAGGCTGATCCAGCGCCGGCATCCGCGGCAGGTCCTGCTCAATCTGCGCCAGCTCCAACGTCATCGCCTCGCGGGTGCGCCGCAGCAGCTCGCGCGGATAGGAGTCATCGGGCAGCAGCCGCGCGTTGTGCCGGCTGTGCGTCTCGATGCCGTACCAGGCGCCGGCCTCCTGCCGGATGCGCTCGGCGGGAGGCGCCACTTCGCCGGCAGCCGCGCGCCGGATCAGCTCCAGATCCTGCGTCCGCCCCAGCGCCTCCGCCACGACCGCCGTGTCCGCCAGCACGCGCGAGAGCGCCTCGCGCGCCGACATCGCGTGCATCGACGCCGGAACCCAGCGGATCTGCGCGTCAAGGCCACCGTACAGCACGGCCTGCTCGTTGCTCTTGGCCGCCTGCAGCTCCAGCTCGCCGTACTCGAGCTCGTC
>CAIXAA010000645.1 GCA_903917305.1 uncultured Myxococcales bacterium
CTCGTAGACGACGATGCAACTTCCCCAAGCGATTGAGCGGCTTTCGTCCTTGCTGGCGCGCCTGCCCGGCGTCGGGGAGCGCTCCGCCCAGCGGCTCGCGCTGCACATCCTGAAGCAGGAACCGGCGTACGCAGAGGCGCTTTCGGGCGCGCTGGCCGGGCTGCACAGCGGCGTGCGCTTCTGCGAGCGCTGCCACCACCGCGCCACCGCCAACCTGTGCGGCATCTGCAGCAACCCGCACCGCGACGCGAGCCTGCTGTGCGTCGTGGAAGATGTGCCGGATCTCCTGGCCTTGGAGCGCTCCGGCGAGTACCAGGGCCTCTACCACGTGCTGCACGGCGTGCTCTCGCCCCTGCGCGGTGTGGGGCCGCGCGATCTGACGTTGGAGGCGCTGGTGCGCCGGATTGACGCAGAGGCGCCGGCGGAGGTCATCCTGGCGACATCGATCTCGGTCGAAGGCGAGGCGACCGCGTCGTACATCCAGTCTTTGCTGCGCAATCGGCCCGTGCTGCTGACGCGCATCGCCAGTGGCGTGCCGCAAGGCACAGATCTGGAGTACCTGGACCAAGGTACGCTGGGCCGCGCGCTGCGGGCGCGCCATTCGCTGCTGCGCCCCTGACGGGCCTTGCCGATCGCCCGCTATCCCCCAGGGTTGCAGGGCGACCCGGCCGTGACGCAGCGCGTCACGCGGCCCGCGAACGGCAAGCACCCGCCAACCATGGATCGCCGCAAATGAATCTGGCGCGCGCGGCGAATTGTGTTGCTGGGGCACGGCTGCTTCCCGTATACTCCGAGGCACGACGCGCGGACCCGTCCTATCGTTCGTCGCTCGAACTTCGACGCTCGATGATCGACTTCGATTGCCGTTCCCACCAGGTCTGATCAAGTCCGGCGAACCCTCCGGATCCAAGCAGCCAAACGACGGAGAGGGCACATGATGTTCAAGATTGGCGATCGGGCGGTCTATCCCGGCCAGGGCGTGACCGAGATCACCGGCATCGAAAGCAAGCAGATCTCCGGGAACATGGAAGTCCTGTACATGCTGCGCGTGCTCAACACGAACCGCAAGATCATGATTCCTGTGTCGAAAGTGAACTCCGTCGGCCTGCGCAAGGTCATCGGCAACGGTGAGGTGGAGCGCATCTACCGCATGTTGCGCGAGCGCACGACCCAGGCCGTCAACCAGACCTGGAACCGCCGCTACCGCAGCTATGTCGAGAAGATCAATACCGGATCGATCTTCGACATCGCCGAGGTGCTGCGCGACCTGAGCCTGCTCAAGTACTCCAAGCCGCTGTCGTTCGGCGAGCGCAAGATGCTCGACCAGGCCCGCGCCTTGCTCGTCAAGGAGCTGTCGGTGGCCCGTGCGGCGGAAGAGGACGATATCGCTCAGGAACTCGAGTCGATCTTCGCCGATGGCCGCCCGATCGGCGCCTACGTCAGCCAGTAGCTCCGGCACACTTCAAGCAAAGATCTTGCCGTGCACTTCCGCGGCCAGCGCCGCATAATCGCGCGCGCCGCTCGAATCCGGCTGCGCGTGGAAGATGCTCTGGCCCTGCAGCTGCGCGCCCGGCAGCGCCGTGTTGACGCCGATCTCGGTCTGGAACGGCAGCCCGGCGTAGCGCTCCGCGACAGCACGGCGGATCGTGGCATTCTGCTTCTGGTTTCGCCGATCCACGCGCGTGTGCAGCAGGCCCAGCAGCCGCGGCGAGCGGCCGAACATCGCCTCCATGTTGCCCAGCGTGCGCATCAGGTCGTCGACGCCTTCGAGGCTCAGCACGCTGAGATCGCAGGGAATCAGCACGTGATCGGCGGCGAGCAGCGCGTTGACGGTCAGCAGACCCAGGTTCGGCGGACAATCCAGCACGATGGCGTCGTACTGCACGCGGGCGTTGCGCAGGGCGCGCATCAGCAGCATCTCGCGGCCCATGCGTCCGGCCAACTGCGCTTCGGCGCTGGACAACTGCTTGTCGGCACCCGTGATGTGCAGGCCATCGATCATCGTCGGCAGCGCGGCGCCGAGCAGGTCCGGCTCGGACGCCAGCAGCGCATTGGAAACGGAAACACTCGAAGTCGTGCGGACATGGGCGCGCAGGCTCGACGCGACGTGGCCCTGGTTGTCGAGGTCGACGAGCAGCACGCGCAGGCCGTGGTTCATCGCCAGCGCCGCCGCGAGGTGCACCGCCGTCGTCGTCTTGCCGACGCCGCCCTTCTGCGCCGCCACCGCGAGCACGCGACCGCGGCCCTGCGTCGGCTGCGCGAACGGTGAAAACGCGGGAATCACACCGGTATCACTGATTGCCTGGCGCAGACGCTGACCGATTCCCGAAACGACCGACATGATGACCTCCAAAGACAGGCTCTGGAGGCGGATGTAGCTCAGGCAGGCGTTACGTCAACTTTTGCGCTCGGTGTCTTTGAGTCCGGGTGGGCGGACGCCTGACGGGTCCGCTACGCTTCGCGTTTCCGCAGGTTCTAAAATGGCACGGCGTCGTGCAACTTAGTGCCCGCCACGCAGCTCGATGAGCATGCCGCGGGAGTTCACTTCCTCGAGGATGTGCGGCGGCGGCACCGGCAGCAGGCGCATGCCCGACTTGTAGCCGAGCATCAGGGACTGCACGGTCTCGTCGAAGCCTTCGTTTCCGCTCTTCTTTTCCACGGAGAAGCTCAGCACCTGGCCGCTCAGCGTCATGCGGGTGATGCGCACGCGGGCGACCAGACCCGCGCGCTCCCACGGCGGCACGGACGGCGGCAGCACGAAGCGCGACTGCACGGCGAGCCGAACTTCGCGCACGTACGCGGAACCAGGCATGTTCACTTTGCCTTCGCCGTCCTTCTGCCCGGTCGCGGTGCCGAGGATATCGCCGAGCTTCTTCTTCTTGGACTGGCCGCCGTCGCCCTCAGAAAGCAGCGTATTCAGGCGCGAATCGTTCAGCAGCGCGTCGGTCCACTTCGGCTGCGGCTTGGGCTCGGCTTTGGTCGCCACCGGGGCAGGCTTGCCCGTCTCGACACCGAGGGCGGCCACGAGCTGCGCTTGCAGCAGGTCGACGGCCACCGGCGGCGCCGGCTCGGCTTCGCGGCGAAAGCCACGGCGCAGCGGCTCCGGGCAGCGGCGCTCCTCGGTCACGGCGGCATCGGCGGCCTTGGGCAGGGCCTTGGGCGCCGCCTTGAGGCGCGTGGCACCGATGCAAGACGGGCTGACGACGGAGGAACAGCCCTGCTTGTCGTCGGTGGGGGCTTCAGTCTGCTTGTCGGCCGCGGGCGCCAAGGCCAGCGCGACGCCGAGCACGCCGTGCACGACGCAGGCGACGCCAAAGCCGATCGCGATGTCCTTGCCCGTCAGGGCTGCCTGGGCCATGCGCCGTTTCCCGTCCGATCAGTGCGCCGGCGCTGCCGCCGGAGCCGAGCCCGGCGCCGGTTCCTCCGACACCAGGCCGAAGTGCTCGATGCCGACGCGCCGCAGCCGTGCCATCATCGCCAGCACAACGCCGTAATCGAGGTGCCGATCGGCGCGCAAGTGCACCTCGCGCAGGCCCTGTGCTTTCGGGTGCTTCTGCAGCGCCGCTTCGAACGCGTCCAGGCACACCTCGATGGTCGCGCGCTTGCGGCAATCGACCAGCAGGTCTTTGTCCAGGAAGATCTGACGGTTGCTGTCGATGGTCAGCACCGGCTTGCCTTGACCGGCCACCGCCGGCTTGGCGTCCGCGCGCACCTTGGGCAGGTCGACCGGCACCTGGTTCTCTTCGGTCGCCGACTTGGGGGTCGCCTCTTCGGTCACAACCTGGCGCAATGTCTCAGCTTCGCGCGAAATGCGCGACGTCTCCACCGCCGAAGCCACCATGAAGATCACGAGCAGCACCAGCATCACGTCGACCAGCGGCGTCACGTTGATCTCGGCGAGCGTGCCTTGGGCGATGCGCCCGCGACTGCTGCCACCGCCAGAAGAAGCCATGCCCACGGGGATCTCCTAGTTCGTGTTGCGCCGCAGGTGCTTGCGCCGCACGAGGTCGAGCAGTTCGAGGCCAAAGCCGTCGAGGTCCGTGATCATCCGCCGCACCATGCGCCCGAGGAAGTTGTACGCCATCGACGCCGGAATCGCGGCGAGCAGGCCGACCGCCGTCGCCACGAGGGCTTGCGCGATGTGCGGCGCCACCGACTGCAGGATGGTGCCCGTGTCCGCCAACCCGCCAAAAGCACCCATGATTCCCCAGACGGTGCCGAACAGGCCGATGAAGGGCGCCGCGGAAGCCGTCGTGCCGAGCAGCGACAGGCCGGACTCCATCTCCTCGACCAGCGGCTCCGAGGCGCGGCGCAGCGGGCGCGCGGTGCCGCCGACGTCGGCCTCGCCCAGCGGGCCCCGCGTC
>CAIXAA010000646.1 GCA_903917305.1 uncultured Myxococcales bacterium
GTCGTGCACGTCGCCGAAGGGCGTGGCGGCGTAAGGTTGGGCGAGCGTGGCGCGGACGTCGGCGGACTCGATCCACGACATGTAGGAAATGCTGTTGAGGACTGGCGCCTTGCCGAGCGTCCAAGCCACCTGCGCCGGCGTGCCGCTCAAGTGACCGCCGCCGCGCCGGATTGTGTAGGATTCCGGCCCGCCGTCGAGATCGACATGCGGGTCGCCACCGCGGACCATCACCGTCACGGTCGATCCCGAAGGAAGTTCAGCAGCCGCCGGGTCCAGCACGACGTGGGCCGCTTCCGTGGTGCTGGCCGCATCCGCCGCTGCTTTCTCCGCCGTTCCCCCGCAAGCCAAAATCCCCACCAGCCCCAGCAACCACGCGAACCGCATGACACACCTCCGGATGTGCAGCATCGCACGATCCGGAGGCTGTCGTCACCGCGGCTATTTCGCTTCCTGGAACTTCTTCTCGGACATCTGCGACTTCAAGGTCTTGCGCATCGCCGCGTCGAACGTGTTCTTCTCGCCCGCCGCTGCCGACTTCGCCTTGGCGTCTTCGATGAACTTGCGGCGCTGCTTGTCCAGCTCCGCCAGCTTCTTCTGGATGGTCTCGCGATCCTTCGCCTTTCCCTGCACATACGCCTCGCGCTGCGGCGCGGACATCGGCTTCATCTCCTCGGGCAGCTCCGCCTCCGCCATCTTCGCCGGGGCCGCCTTGCCGCCCTTGGCCGCGTCGACCAGATCCCAGTCCTGCGCCTGGTAGACCGGCTTGGCCTTGGCCATCGCGCGCTCGATGCTCGCGGATCCACCCGCCTTTTTCGAGTTCACGTCCTGCGCCATCTGCCGCTCCTTCGCCACCTTGCCCTTACCGCCGGCGCCGTAGCCGATGTAGGTTTCGCTCAGCTTGTCGCCGAGTTGCGCAATCTCGGCGTCGTACGGCGTCGCGATGCTGGTCTGCGCCACGTCCTGATCGATGGCCATGAAGTTGCCGCGTCCCAACTCCGCGCCGTCCTTCCACTTTCCCGCAATGCCCTCGTCCATGCCGCCGCAGTGGATGGTGTTGACCGCGATGCCGTTCTTGCGCGCCTTGGCGACCGCTTCGCGATAATCGACGCGGCCTTGCGTGAACGGCTCGTTGCCGGCGATGAAGATGGCGCGGTAGTCGTCCGGGTCGCGGCTCCACGCCAGCCCGTCGACGGCGCGGTCGATGACCATGCCGCAGTACTCGTCGCCGCCGTTGGTCTGCAAGGCGAACAAAGCTTCGGAGATCTTGTCGAGGTTCGTCGTCAACGGGCTGACCATGCGCAGGTAGCCTTCGCCAGCCGGGATGCTCGCCTTGCCGTACTCGTAGAGGCCGACCTCGACGTCCGGTGCGCAGCCGGCGCGCTGATAACGTGCGATTTCATTGACGATGCGCCAGAGCTCGGTCTTGGCCTGGCCAATCAGGCCGTCCATGCTGTTGGAGGTGTCGAGCAGGATGGCGACCTGCACGCGCGGATGGTGCCCGCTGCACACCGCTTGCACGGCTTCGTGGGCGGAGGCTGGCACGGCGAGGGCGCAGAGCAGGGTGACTGTGAGGAGGGGGGTGCGCAACATGGGGAACTCCTTGCGGCAAGTGGTTCGTCGCCGCCGGGCCGTGCGGCCGGGGCTGATCCTTCTGACGCGGGGAGTGGCGAACGGATCTAGGCTGGCCTGTGCGCGCCGCGGAATCGACGCGCGCCAGCGGAGGAAGTGTTCCACATCATGGCGACACCGCGCCCGGCAACTGGCTGATGTCCGTCATCAGCTCCGCGCCGGGGATCGCTGACACCAGGCCCAACTTCACGGCGTTGCCCCCGACGATGATCCGCGGGTGCAGCGGTCCCGGCAACGCCGCGATGCGCTCGGCGATGGCGACGACGCAGGGACGCTGCTCGGCGAGGGCCATCGAGAGGAGCAGGGCCCGCGGCTGGGCCCGTGCGACCAGCGCGACCAGGTCGTCGATACCGGGCGTCCGGTACAACACCCACGCCCGCACACCGTGGTTCGCCAGCCACAAGGCCAGGATGCGAACCGCCAGCGTGTGCGTGTTGCCAGGGGCGTTCACCAGCAGCACATCCGCGTGGTCCGCTTGCGCCGCGTCCCCCGGGTCGACCGCGTGGATCCGCACGACGATCGACTTGTACACGCGTTCGCAGAACTTGGTGAACCGATGCTCCTCCGCCACGGAGATGACGCCGTTCTCCCAGTCCTTGCCGATCCGGTAGAGCAGCGGCGCAACGATGCCCATCAGGACGTCGACCGCCCGGACGTTCGCGTTGACGGCGTCCGTGATGATGTGCACCGCCTGGTGCACGTCGCCGCGCCGGCCTGCTTCCATGAGTTGAGATTGGAGGCGCTGCAACATCCTCGCATGGGCGAAATCCGCGGCGGTGAGATCGAGGACCCCCGGCTCGCAGCGTGCACAGATGCCGTGCGTCACGCTGAGGTCCTCATAGGGCGGAACTTCGCCTTGAAACTGCTGGCAATAGGAGCACCACGTCAGCATGACGGTCCGCCTGCCTCGTCCAGCCTGGCCACAAGCTCGTTCACGGTCGCGATCCAGTCGGGCGAGAAGCGCCCGGCGTCGGTGAACCAGTCCCGCGTCGCCGCCAGGGCGCCGTGGATGCCGCCATGCTCGTCCAGCCACGCCGAGGCCACCAACGCGGCGGCCGATGCCACCGTCGTCCCGGCACAGGCGCGCAGCCGGCGGTCGAACTGCTCCACCAGTTGCGCCAGCGTCGCGCCGTTGCCCAGCGCGCGCCGCTGCGCTTCGCGGCCCGCCAGGAACCGATCGTAGCGTGTGCGCATCTCGATCTGGTCGGGAAACTCCTTGGCGAGTGCCTCTTGGATCGCGCGGAGGTGCCCTTCCAAGACCACGGTCGGAATGCCTCGGCTCGCCAGCACGGTCCGCAGCCATTCCAGGTTCTTGGTCGCCGTCTCCACAGGCATGCGCGCCAGCGCGACCAGCCAGCAACTGTCACTGCTCGTGAACCGCTTGCCGCGCTCGCCAAACCTCTGTTCGAGGTAAGGGTACTTCTGCCATGCGGTCCTGCCCGCGCGCAGCGCCAGGGCGATCTCGAGCGGATCCTGCGGCATGGCGTGATCGCCAGCCTCGACGTTGACGGCCGTCACGTGGTGCTTCAGGTCTTGATCCGCGAAGGGATACAAGGCTGTGCAGAGCGCATGGAGCCGCTCGAAGCAGCGGACCGCGGAGCTCGCGACCAGCTCCGCCTGCTCGTCGTTCAGGGACAGTCCGTTCAGCAGCCGCACGAACTCCTGCCAGTGCACACCCGTGCCCTTGCCATAGCAGCCGAAGGACTGCAGTTGCTCGTCGTCCACGGCCAGGCAGCGGGCATAGGCATTCTTCAGAACGATTCCGCCGTTTTGCGAACCCTCCAACACGTACAGCGTACCGACCAGGCTCAGAGGCGAGTCCGCATTCGCCAGCACTTCCGCGGCAGTTGCAAGCGCGCTGTGGATCGCTGGCGTGATGCTCGGCAGGCTCTCGGCACCCAAAAGGTTCAGGTCGGCGGCCAGCAGGGGACCCTTGGGCCGGGCGTGGCGGACCAGCGCGGCGAGCTCCGGGCTCGCCACCTGCGAGAGTTCGCGCTCGAGCACCGCGTGCAGGATCGCGAGGCTGCGAAGGAAGCTCACGATCGCCAGCTTGGGCAGGTGGCCCGCCTGCAGCGCACGGAAGAACGGCAGCGTTTCGAGCCGCTGGTGCAGCTCGGCCGTTTGCGCTCGGAGATGCATCCGAAGATCGGCCACGTGCCTCCCTTGCCGCCACCAAGGCCCAAGCCGGCATGGGCACCGTTTCGCCTGTCGAGCAGTCCCTCAACGGTGACATGTCCGCTGCCGGGCAGTCAAGCTAACGCCGAGATTTCGCGGCGAGTTCAGCACGGCGCGGGCCGGCCGGCGCAGTGTTCCCGGGCGCCCATGGTGGGGCTGCGCGCGCCACCGCGGCACCGCCTACCGCTGCGCCAGCAGCGCCAGGTACAGCGCCCGAAACCGCTCCATCACCGCCGCCACGCTGTAGTTCGTCAGCACCTCCGCGCGGCCCAGGTCGCCAAGCTGGCGTCGCAACTGCGGATCCGCGATCAGCCGCGCCAGCGCCGCCTGCAGCGCCCGCGCATCGCCCACCGGCACCTCGAGCGCGCGACCACCGGCAATCACATCGGGAATCGCGCCCACCGGCGTCACCACGCACGGCAGCCCGCTGGCCATCGCCTCGAGCAGCACGTTCGGCAGCCCCTCGCGCCACGTCGGCAGCGCGAAGATGTCGGCTTCTCGATAGATTCTCGTCACTTCTTGAGGCGTCAGCTCGCCCAGCTCGATCAGGCGGCCGGTCTCGCGCAGCCGATCCAGCGCCGCCTGCATCGCGAACTGCTGCCCGGAGTCGATGGCGCCGCCCAGCTTGCCCACCACCACCAGGTCGCAGTGCGGCAGCCCCAGCGCCGCCGTCGCCAGCTCCGTCACGCCCTTGAGCGGCGTCAGCGCGCCGACGAACAGCACCCGCGGCCGGTTCGTCGGCGGCAGCAGCCGTGGTGCGCCGTTCTTGTGAATCTCCTGCAGATCCACCATGTTGCCGATACGGTCGACGCGCAGCCCCGGCACTTCGGCGCGGAGGTACAGCTCCAGCTCGCGCGACAGCACCAGCACCGCGTTCGCCTTGCGCAGCACGCCGTCCAGCGCCTTGCGCCGCGCCGTGTCCAGCCCCTCGCGCCAGGCAATTATCTGAGTCGAAGCATGGATGTGCAGCACGGTCGGCACGCGCGCCGCCCGGCACAGCGCCAGCGCCACGGCATCGCGCGGCGTCGCCCAGAACAGCGTCGTGGTGATGTGCGCGACGTCCGGCTTGTTTTTCGCCAGGATGCCAGCCAGTTGCGCCAGCGCATTGCCCGCCGGCTTCAAGCGGTCGAGGCGAAACGCGCTCTTCTCGGAGAAGCCGGTCTGCGGCGGCGAGATATTGGCGACCGCGACATCGAGCCCGTGCGCCGGAGCCGCGCCGACGTAGTGCTCCGCCCAGCGGCCAATCCCGCCCATCGGCGGCGGCAGGGGCGCCCAAAGCAGCACGCGCAGCGGATCCACGTCAACCTCGCTTCATGACGCGAGCAACCTCGCGTTTTGCTTCCTTTTCCTTGACGTTCTCGCGCTTGTCGTGCTCCTTCTTGCCGGTGCCCAGCGCAATCTCGACCTTCACCTTGGCGCCCTTGAAGTAGACCTTCGTGACCACGCACGACGTGCCCTTGCTCTTCAAGGCATGTTCAATCTTGAGGATTTCGCGCTGGTGCAGCAGCAGCTTGCGCGGCCGGTCCGGGACCGATGCGAACTGGTGCGCCCACGGATACTCCGGAATCGACATGCCGTGCAGGAACGCCTCGCCGCGCAGGACCCGCACGTGCGCGCCCGGCAGCACGCACTTCTGCGCGCGCAGCATCTTGACCTCGCCACCATCCAGCACGATGCCGGCCTCCCACGTTTCCTCAATGGAATAGTCGTGGTACGCCTTCTTGTTGCTGGCGATGACGCGGATGCCGTCCTTGTCGGGCTTGGCCATGAGACTCCCGGCCGCCTAGTAGAACGTCGTGCGGACGACGGGCTGGAACAAGCCTTTCTGATGTGCGCACACGGGGTTGAGCAGGCACGCCGCGCACTCGGGCTCGGTCGTCTCCGGGCAGCGCTTGCGCGCGGAGAAGAACGTCCAGTCGATCGCCCCGAGATCGCGACCGGATACGGCGCACAGGCGCAACACCGCATCGCGGCAGGCCAAACGCACGATGGCTTCGTCCGCGGGGCGCAACAGGCGGCGCGCACTCAGGTCTTGCAGCAGCGTTTCGTCCTGGATCGTCACGATGCCGGTGCGCAGGCAGGTCCGCATCACGTGGTAGTCGACGACCGGCGCCAGATCGCGGCCATCGCCGGCATCCAGCCACTTCTCCGGCCGTTGCGTCAGGCACAAAGCCAGCAACATCGACTTCTTGCGCAGCGGGTCTTCGCGGTAGCCGGTCACGTGGTCCAGGGCCTGCAGCAGGAAGCGCACCGGGCGGTCCGACGCCTGGGCGGCCTGGACGAGGCTCTCCGGCGTCCAGCCCAGCTCCCACATGTCGCGGCCGTAACCACGCAGAAGAGCATGGTGATTCGCCAGCACGGGCATCGGCACCGTCCCGATCATGCCTTGCTACGTGGCGATCATCCATCCCAACGTAAGCTACACCCTCAAGGGCTTGACCGGCTTCGTGAGCGTGGAGAAGTACGGTTTCAACACGAATCTGCTCCCCGGAGAGATCGGGAAGTATCTCGAAATCCGGTTCGTAGATGTACCCGGCGGCGTTGGCGTTGGCGAAACAGACCGGGCAGGTGAGGTTGCAGCGGTTGGTGAGATCGACGTTGGCGAGGCCGGTATGGCTGGTGTGGAGATTGCAGAGGCCGCAA
>CAIXAA010000647.1 GCA_903917305.1 uncultured Myxococcales bacterium
ATCCAGGACCGAGAGGATCGACCAACGCGACGAACCCGAGGAGGGTGCCGATGGGTGCTGAACTGCCATTGACGGGGCCGGATCTCGAGGCCGGCATCGCTTCGAGCGACCTGCCGGAGGGCACGCTGCTGCAAGGTCATGTGCGCGGTGAGGCGGTGCTGCTCGCGCGCGTCGACGGCGAGGTCTTTGCGGTGGGAGCGGCTTGTTCGCACTACGGCGCGCCGCTCAAGGACGGCATGCTGGTTGACGGGACGGTGCGCTGCCCGTGGCACCACGCGTGTTTCTCGCTGCGCAATGGCGAGCCGCTGCGGCCGCCGGCGCTGGTGGACCTGCCGCGCTGGCGCGTGGAGACCATTCCGGGTCGGATCTTCGTGGGCGACAAGCTGCCGGCGGCCAAGCCCAGGCAGGTGCCGCAGGCGGGAATGCCGGACTCCGTGCTGATCCTGGGTGGCGGCGCCGCCGGGAATGCAGCGGCCGAGACGCTGCGCCGCGAAGGCTACCAAGGCCCGGTGACGCTGCTGGACGAGGATCCGGCGGGGCCGGTGGATCGGCCGAACTTGTCCAAGGAGTACCTCGCGGGCACGGCGCCGGAGGCGTGGATCCCGCTGCGCGACAAGACCTGGTACGCGGAGCACGACATTGAGCTGGTCCTGGGCCGGAAGGCCGCATCGCTGGACATCGAGGCGCGGCGCGTGCGGCTGGACGATGGCAGTGAGCGCAACTACGGCGCACTGCTGTTGGCGACGGGCGCGGCGCCGATTCGTCCGCCCATCCCGGCGAGCGGCATCCCGGTGCTCTACCTGCGCACGCTGGCCGATTCGCGCGCCATCATCGCGGCGGCGTTGAAGGGCAAGCGCGTGGCGCTGATTGGCGCCGGGTTCATCGGCTTGGAGGTCGCCGCGTCGCTGCGCACGCGCGGCCTGGACGTGCACGTCATCGCGCCGGAAACCGTCCTGCTGGAGCGCGCCATGGGCCCGCAGATGGGCCGCTGGGTGCAGACGCTGCACGAAGACAAGGGCGTGGTGTTCCATCTCGGCGAGACGGCGCGCGAGTTCACGGCGGACGGCGTGGTGCTGACAAGTGGCGGCGTGGTACCGGCCGATTTCGTGGTGGTGGGCGTCGGCGTGCGACCCAACGACAGCCTGGCGCGCGAAGCGGGGCTGCGCACCGACCGCGGCATCCTGGTGGACGCGTGGCTGCAGACCAGCGCGGCGGACATCTACGCCGCCGGCGATGTCGCGCGCTTTCCGGACGCGCGCACGGGCGAGTTGGTGCGCATCGAGCACTGGGTCGTGGCGCAGCGCCAGGGTCAGACAGCGGCGCGCAACATCCTCGGGCTGCGCGAGCGGTTCGAGGCGGTGCCGTTCTTCTGGAGCGCGCACTACGACGTCTCCATCAACTACGTCGGCCACGCGGAGCAGTGGGACCAAGCCGTCCTCGAAGGCGACCTGGCGGCCAAGGATGCGTCGGTGCGCTTCCTCAAGGACGGCGAGGTGCTGGCCGTGGCCACGGTGTGGCGCGACGGCGCGAGCTTGGAGGCGGAGTTGGCGCTGGAACAATCGCTGCATTCGTCAAGCGCAGCGCCAAGGATGCGCAAGCCGTCCCATTCGCCTGCAACGCCTGCCTGAGGGACGAGGTCGTCCGCACGGCAAGGCGCGGCGAACGACCGCGGTGCGCCACGCGAGCGTCTGGGTTGGTACGCCAGGCCCGCAGTTCGCTGTGCCAGGTCAGTTCCGCAACCCCGGCGCCTCGTGGCCCGTGCGCTGCACGTACTCCGTGTAGCCGCCGCCAAAAACGTGCACGCCCTCCGGGGTCAACTCGAGCACGCGGTTGCTCAGCTCGGCCAGGAAGTGCCGGTCGTGCGACACGAACAGCATGCTGCCCTCGAACTTCTTGAGCGCCCGAATCAGCATCTCTTTGGTCAGCAGATCCAGGTGGTTGGTCGGCTCGTCGAGGACCAGGAAGTTCGGCGGGTCGAACAGCATCACGGCCATGACCAGCCGCGCCTTCTC
>CAIXAA010000648.1 GCA_903917305.1 uncultured Myxococcales bacterium
AGGCGACCCGCGGGGTGGAGCAGCCCGGTAGCTCGTCGGGCTCATAACCCGAAGGTCGTTGGTTCAAATCCAACCCCCGCAACCTGAAGAAAGCCGCGTACTTGGGTCTGGACCTGAGACGCGGCTTTCGGCGTTTTGCGACCACTTGACGACGACGGACACCTAGCGCGACGGGACGCCGCGACGCGCAAGTCCCAATCCTCGCTGTCGCCATCTGTCGCCTCGTGCAGCTCAGGCGGGCCACGAACGGCCTGGCGTCGAACGCTGCTGGACACTCGGTCAGGTCGGGCGCAGCGTCCGCCCGCGGGGGCCGGTGGTGGTCGTGCGGGGCGGTCGATGAACGGTGCCGGGACGTTGGCACTGTTGCGCGTGGCGCCATGAAGCCCGAACCGTGGCTGACCGCAGCGGCGCTCGCCCTTCCCCTCTCGGCGCTTGCCGTTGCGGCAGCCCTGCCGCAGCCGGGACCCGACCAATGGCTGCTGCAGGACGGCTACGTTCGTTCCCGGTGGGCGCTGTGCGAACTGCCCGTGCGCACGCAAGCCCTTCTCGGGCTGGCCCTCGCGCTGGCCATCTCGCTGCCGGCCGTCCTCCTGTATTTGAAGAGGACTTCGCGAAGAGCCTGGCTCGCCGCAGCCGGGTGCGCCGCGGCGTGGGCGGTCGCCTACCGATGGTTGCCGTTCCACCTGTCCTCTCCGGACTACGACGACTTCTTCGTCGTCGACAAGTTCCTCTGCTCGGTCGGCCCGGACTGGCCGAGCAACAAGCCGTTCTTCACCGCCTTCGACTTCCTGTTCCGGATCGACGACTTCCTTGGAATCGGCTCGGGTCGGTTTGCACGCTTTGGCGTCAACGGCTGGCTGTTCGTGGTCTACGAGTTGGATCTGCTGCTGATTCTTCAGCAACACCTGGGTGAGCGGGTGCGCAAGCAGTGGGGAGTCCGGGGCCAGACCGTCGGCACCCTCCTCGCCCTGGGCAGCCTGCCGCCGCTCGTGCTCTCGCACACGCACGCCTACGAGCTGGCCTGCGCCGTTGCCATCCTCACGAGTTTCAACGTCGTGGAATCCTGCCGCCTTGGGGAAGGGCCGACGTCCTGGAAGGCGTGGGGCCTCCTGTCCCTGGCAGCGGTGGGCATCGCACTGCAACTCGTTGGCTTTCCGCAGTTCTGCGCACTTTGGTTCGTGGTCTGCGTCCACATTGGCTTGACGGTGGCGCAGCACCGCTCCGGGCGGCCTGCGCTCGCCCTGGCAGCCGGGCTCGCGGCCCTCAGCGCCGGGCTGTTCATCCTCCAGGATTGTGGCGAGATTTCCGCCAAATTGTCCCACGGGGCAAGCCCAGGCAATGCCGTCGCCGCCGTGCTCGCGCTGGCTGGGGCAGCGTGCGCCGCCTGGCTTGCCAATCGCCGCGGTCTGGTTGCCCGCTGGCGGGCCGAGGCCAGCGCCGAGCGCTTTTCCCTGCTGGTCCTCGCGACCTACGGGCTCGCGACGTTCGGCTGGTCCCTGGTTCCCGAGGGCCTGCGCCCGACGCTGTTTGCGGTCCATTGGCCGTTCGCGACGGTTCACGCCCGCTACAGCCTGCTGTTCTATCCGTTCTTCGTGCTCGGTCTGGGACGACTCGCGTGCTGGCTGCCGGCGGCGCGCGGTGCCAGGCGAACCGCCGTCGCTGTCGTCGCGTGCGCCTGGATCCTTTGGAACGCCCGCTACGTCACCGGGTTCTACCTGTCGCCGATCCCAGCGTTCCGCGGATCCGACGCGGGCGCCGCGTTCCAACGCAACCTGCGGCCTCTCGTGGCGCTCGATCGGGCGCTGCCGCCAGCGAACCAAGAGGCGCTGCTCTACCTGCCGATTCCGCGCGATCACGGCGACCACTACCTGGTTCGCGCCGTCCGGCCGAATGGCCGTGTGGCAAGCCTTTGCGCGCCCGCCCGGCCCAGCACCGGACGCCTCGTCCTCTCGCGCAACACGTTGAACGTGTGCGAGAGCGAGCCATTCTTCGCCGGCATGTGCCAAGGCACGGCGCTCGGCGTTCCCGTCCGCGGACTGTCCGACAAGGGCTGGGAGGTGCAGACGTTCGACGCCAGCCAGCTGGATCGCCGGGGCGTGGACCGCTGGTGCGCCGCGCTCGGTCGCGCCTGGAAGGCACAAATGCCAAACGAGGCGCGGCGGGACTGATGGCGCGCCGCGACTGCACCACGTCGTGCGCCGGTCATGCGCATCCGCCCCCGATGGAACGTGGCGCGCTCGAAGAGCGCCACCGCGTCGGCACGTGGCTCACGCCCGACCGGCGGCACGTTCATGGCCTTCGGGCTGCAAGGGCGTCGGCGCCGGCAGGTCGAGACAACCTCTGGCAGCGCGGCAGTTCTGGCAGGCAAGAGACCATTCAACACAGAGTCCTCCGCCAGCCCGACCGGGTGGTGGCCCGGCGCGGACGCCACCCTTGCGCCGGATGCGGGTCAACAAGGTTTCGTTGGCATTTTCATCGATTCGAGCAGATTCGGCTCGTTGCGGCCCGCCACACGCTGGCCCTCTGCCGGCGCAGGCCGCAGCGCATCCACTGCTGGTGGCGAGCCGCGTCGCGCGACAGCGGCTGCATTGGGCGACACGGTCACGGCGGCAGGATGTCCTTGAACTGCCTGGCGTAGTCGCGCCGCACGTCGCGCGCGTCGTCCTCGCGGCCGGCCGCCATCAGCACCCGCGCCAGCCACGTCCACGCCTCGCTGTCGGCGCCGTCGAGGTCGCGCCACGCGCGGAACCGCTTCTCGGCCGCGCGCCACCGCCCGTCGTCCATCGCCACCTGCCCGGCGACGCGAAGTGCGCACGTCGCATCAGGAAACAGGACAAGCGCGTCGGCGGCCAGCTTCTCCGCGGCCACCAGCAGGCGCCCCTGCCGCAGCTCCTCCGCGCGCAGCGCCATCGCGCCCGGCAGGGTCGACCAGCGCGCCATGAGCGTGTGCAGCGCCGTCCGCGGCCCGCCTTGCGCCAGTTCGGTGCGCGCGAGGTCAAACGTCTGCAGGTAGGCCGGCTCCCGCGTCGGATCGAGCACCCGGACCGGCAATCCCGCCTGGCGGCGCCGCCGCATCACCGCCGCGCGGATCTCGAGCGCCTCCGCGGAGATGCCGAGCCGCGCCGCCAGCGCCTCCGCCGCGCCCAGCTGCCCCATGCCGAGGTACAGCTTGGCCAGCCGCTGCACCGCGACCGCGTCCGGCGTCGGCTCGGCCAGCAACCGCTGCTGGATGGTTTCCGTCACGACATCAGACCCTTTGCCATCACCCTGGTCGAGCGACGCGCGCACCGCCATGAAGCACGCCTCCAGCGTCGCGCCCGCCAGGCACGCGTCCCGGCATCGCTCCGCCGCGTCGAGGCTGCTCTTGTCCTTGCGCGCCGCGATGCGACAGGCCAGGTCCAGCACCGAGCCGTCCTCGCCAAAGTGCGCGAGAAGAGGCTGCAACGTCGCTTCCGCCGTCTCCGGATGACCGCGCGTCAGCGCCGCCTCCGCCTGCGCCCGCACCGCGCGATCGGCGGGCCGCAGCGGCACCGTCGCCGGCGGGTCTTTCGCCATGTCCTGTGCCGTTTCAAGCAGTTGTTGGCGCGCGACGGCGTCGAAATCCGGATCCGCCTGACCCGCGAGCCCGCGCAGCGCCGCCGCCCACAGGCGCCGACCCGCTGGCGAGCGATACGCGTGGTGGCGCAGCCCGAGCGCGACGACCCGGATGCTGCCCGGCGAAAACGCGGACAGCTGCGGCGTATATTCGCCCGACATCAGCGAGCCCGACGCGGCCTCGTGCGGCGCGGCCAGCGTGTGCGCCCACTCATGCAGGAGCGTGACCATCTCGCGGTGGCGCAGCGACGCGTCGTACAGCGTGCTCAGCCGCGCCTCGTCGGCGGTGTCGAAGACGCGCCGAAGCCATTGACGATAATCCGAATCTTCCATGTTGCGCACGACAAAATGCCGGCCGCCGCCATCCGCCGCGCCCAGGTGCGTGCAGTGCTTCGGATAGGGATAGGCGCCGCAAAAGCCGATCACCCAGTCGACATCTTTTGCTGGATCAAGCTGTTGCAGCGCGTGCAACGTCGGGTCGAGGTTCGCCTCCGCCGGGCTCTGGTGGGCCCACGTGCGCAAGGACTCGATCTCGAAGCGCGCGCCGAACTGCGCCTCGAGCACGTCGGAAGCGCGGCGGACTTGCGCCGTGATGCGCTCCTGCCAGCGAAAGCTCTGCACGCGGTACGTCTCGTCCGCGTACACGCGCACGCGCAGCACGCGGGTGACCAGCGGCGCGGCGGGCGCTTCCTTTGAGATCGTAATGGGTTTGGGGTCGAAGCCATCGCGGATCTGGCGCTCCTGGAAGTGGCCGCGCGTCTCGTAGCAGCCGGCGAGCAAGGCGAGCCCGGCGGCAGTCTGCAGCCACCGCATCGCCATGCCCTTGTTTGGCCGCGTCAACATCGCTTTGAAACCAACTACTTGCAGGTGACGCCCGAGCATGTGCCGCCGGGGCAGGGCGCGGTGTTGTTGGTGTGCAGGCACTTGCCGGCGGCGCAGGCGTCGTCGGTGCACGGGTTGTCGTCGTCGCAGCCGGGGTTGAGCGCGAAGACGTAGGCGGCGCCACTGTCGCTGGCGCTGACGTTCGCCTGGTCGCCGCCGATGCCGGTCGCGTTGCTCCGCTCCTGGTCAGAGCCGACGACCACAGTCGCGCCGGAGACGGCGACGAAATTGCCAAAATTCGCGCTGTAGTAGGCGTTCGATGCCTTCAGGAACGCCTGCTCGGTCCAAGTCCCGTTCTTGCGCGCAAAGACGTAGGCAGCGCCCGACAGGGCGGCGCATTCGTTTGACTGGCCGTCGGTGGCCGTCCCATCGGACATTTCGGCGTACGCCCCGACGACGACGGTGTCGCCAAACACTGCGACGCCGCCGCCTGAGCCGAGTCCATCACCGAAGATGTCGAGCGGACCTGCGCTTGCGGGCTTGAGTATCGCCTGCTCCGTCCATGCTCCGTCCGTGCGAACGAAGACGTGGGCGCCTGCGGTCGCGCTGCTGGCGGCAACGATGGTGTCGCCGGAGACGCTGACGCTGAGTCCGTTGGAGTAGTATCCCTTGGCGTTGAGCTGCAAAGTTGCCTGCTTGCCCCACACGCCGTCCTTGTGCACGAAGACCTGTACCGTGGGGTCTATGCCGAGCGCGACCGTGTCACCGGAGATGCCGATGCCGACCGTGTCAGACCAAGGCAACGTCGCCTCTTGCGACCACACGCCCGCCTTGCGGGCAAAGATGCCGTCCCGCACTGCGAGGTGGTCGCCGCTGATGGCCACATGGTCGCCGAAGACGAAGCTTCCGTCCGCCTTCTGCAACTGCGCCTCCAGGCTCCAGATGCCTTTCTGCCGTACGAACACGAACGTCGTGGGATTGCTGCCGGCCGCCGCGCCGACGACGAGAGTGTCGCCGGAAATGGCCAGACCGGCGCCGAAATGCCCCGCCGCGCTACCGATCGGAGACTTCAAGTACGCCTGCTGCTTCCAGATCGCGCCTTCGCGCACGAAGACGTAGACCGCACCGTTGCCTGACGCGCTGTTGTCGGCCTGGTCGCCGTCGATGCCGGTCGCCTTGCTCGCTTCGTAGATGGATCCGACGACCATCGTGTCGCCGTCGATCGCGACGCTGTAGCCGAACTTGTCCCAAGCATCCGTGTTCGACGCCTTGACGTACGCTTGTTGCAGGGCCGCGCTCGGCAAGCACTCGCAGATGCCGGGCATTCCCAGGCACTTGCCGTTCAGGCACGCATCGCCCGTGGTGCAGGCGATCCCATCATCGCATGGCGCTTTGTTGAGGATGGGCACGCACTTACCGCCCGCGCAGAAGTCGGTCGTGCACACATCGCCGTCGTCGCAGCTCGTCAGTTCGCCTGGAAGGCAGGCGCCGTTGCCGCAGACGTCGCCAGTAGTGCAGGAGTTGCCATCCTCGCAAGCCAGGCCGGTGAACGCGTGCGTGCACGCACCCGCCGTGCACGCGTCCGCGGTGCAGACATTGCCATCATCACAAAGCGGTTCCGGCGCAAAGACATAGACCGCACCGGCATTGACCGCGCTGTTGTCGGCCTGGTTGCCGCCGATCCCGACGGCGCCGCTGTCCTCGCGATCGGCGCCGACCACGATCGTGTCGCCGGACACGCTGACGCCGCTGCCGAACCAGTCGAAAGCTTGCTCGTTCGAAGCCTTGAGGGTTCCCGCCTTGTTCCAAACGGCACCCGTGCGCTTCCAGATGTACGCCGCCCCAAGGTTGGGTGGCACGTCGTAGCTGCCGATGCCGAGCACGAGCGTGTCATTGGAAATCGAAACACTGTCAATGGTTTGTGCCTTGTTGTTAGGCGTCATCACTTGGAGGAGTGCCTGCTGGCTCCAGATGCCCGCCTGCCGTACGAAGACATAGGCGGCCTGCGAGGACGACGCCACGACGGTGTCGCCGGAGATGTTGACGTACCACGCGAACTCCGAGGCGGCGTCGGAAGCCTTCAAGTACGCTTGCTGTTTCCACACGCCGCCTTCACGCACGAAGACGTAGGCGGCGCCACTCCACGCCGCGCTGTGGTCGGTCTGGTCGCCGCCCACGCCGGTCGCCTTGCTGTTTTCGCCAATCGCTCCGACGACGATCGTATCGCCTGAAATTCCCGCGGCATGGCCGAACTTCTCGCCGGCTCCGGTGTTGGACGCCTTCAAGTACGCCTGTTGGCTCCAACCCGTGCCGCTGCGCACGAAGACGTAGGCCGCGCCGCTGCCCTTGGCCCCATCGTCCGCCTGGTTGCCG
>CAIXAA010000649.1 GCA_903917305.1 uncultured Myxococcales bacterium
AGAGCTGGTGCGCAATGGTGTCGATCTCGTCGATACGGGCGAGCAGCGCTGTTCGGATTTGGGCCAGACAATTGTCGCAGGGAAGGTCGACGGCCTGGTTCGGCGCGGCCGCAAACAGCGGCCGTTGACCACACTCCTTGCAGCCGTGCGTCGATAGATCCACGAATACCTCAGCAAATTGCCGGTTGGCGCGATACCTGTGGCGCCAGTCACCGGCGCCAGCTCTGAAAGCATTCGCCGTCCGATGGGTGCATAGGCCATGCAAACGGGGTCAGCCTCGACTCACCGGCCACCTGACCCCGCCCACGGCCCCTCCGCAGCCCCGATCACGGCCTGAGCGGGCACTCTGCACCCGCGCTCGGCCCCGGTCAAGTGCACTTTTCTTGGCTTTTTCGGTGCTTTGAACAGATCCGTCCACCCGGGCGCCTCGTTCGGCCTCAGGTGACGCGGTCTGCTGGCCGCTACGCCGCCTGATCGATCGGCGGCAGGTCATCGTACGGCGCGGCGAGATCGGGCTCGGCCGGCCACAGATCCTCCGGTGGCCCGCGGATCGACTCGATGTCCTCTGAATCACGCCACAAGCCGATGTGCCGCAGGATCCGCTCCAGCGCGGCCTTGTCCTGCACCGCTGCCAGCACCACCCGCCGGCCGCCACACGGGCAGGTCAGCAGGTCTTGGCGAAACGCTCTTTTGAATGCCTCCGCCCACGTAAGTCTGGTTGATGTCTCGCGATCATTCTCATCGCGCTGCTCGTCTTTCTTCACGCGGCGACATTTCGGCTTGTCACCCGCCGGCACCACCGCGGCGCGCAGCTTCGAGTTCGGCGCAAACACCCCGCCGTACTTGAGATTCGCTCGCCTGGGCAGAGGCACTTGCGCGGCCATCCGGATGACCAGGTCATCCATCGGCACGATCACGGATTTCGTGCCATCTTTCCACATCGTTTTCAGCGTGATCCGCACATTGTCGTCGTCCACCGCCTCGATGCGCCCCGCCGCGATCGCCGGCCGGCACACATAGCGGACGAGCCGTTCCAGCTGCTCGCGCGCCAGTTCGCCCACGCGCGTGTTCGCATGAAGGCTGTAGCCAGCGAAGTCCGCGCAATTCCGACCATGTGGCACCGGCACCTTGAGCCCGGCGCCGCGCTCCTTGCGCAGCGGCTTGCCCGCCTCCTGCCCCGTGATCTGCCGGCCTTGCACCGCCGCCTTGAGCAGCGCCGCCAGCGCCGGGTCCCGCTCCGGCAGCGTGTCCTGTTCCTTGTCGTGCCAGCCGAACTTCTTGAGCTGACGCTCGATGCGCAGCCAGGCGTCCCACAGCACCTCTTGCACGACCACTGTCTCCAGCGGCGGGGCCGGCGTGAAGACCGGGTTGGCGGGATCGTTCTCCCAGACGCCATCTGCGTACAAAATATGAATATGAACATCGAGTTGAATCGCCGAGTTGAACCTCTGGATCACCGCGATGGCCCCGGTCTTCGGGTCCTTCACGCCCGCCAGCGCGCCTTGGCGGCGGTAGTGCGCATCCACCGCGCGCTGCAAGGCGGCGAACACCGCCTTTCGCATCTCCAGGTTCCACGCCAGCATGTAGCGAAGATCGTACGGCAGCGACAAAACCCACTGCCGAATCGGCACTTCTGGGATCACCTCATCGACCAGATGCGCCGCGACTTCCGTCATCCGCCGGCCATCGCACGACGGGCACAAGCCTCTGGTCTTG
>CAIXAA010000650.1 GCA_903917305.1 uncultured Myxococcales bacterium
CCCTGGCCCAGAAGGCGAACAAGGCGAAATTGAAGGTCCTTTACCTGCAGAAGGCCGTCAAGCTGGACCCGAGCAACGGGACGTACAAGAGCCTGCTCAAGGCCGCTGAGGCCGAGCTGGCCGCCGAAGGGCAATAAAGCGCTTGTGCAAGAAGCTCTTGCACTGCGCGCGGTTTCCCGTTGTCCGGTCGCCAGGCTCACCGATGCGGATTCGCCGCGCCGCCTGCGAGGCAGTCTGGCCCGGTGGCTTCTGGACGGGTCCTCATGCGGGGCCGCGGCGGCTGACAAGGATGTCATGCTGCGAGCTGCTGTCCCAGAAGCGCGGGGCGTGGCCGCCAACGAAGATGTCCTCTCAACCGGTTGACCCACAAGAGAAGTCGCTGATCGCTGCACCGCGTGGCACGGATCTCGCTACGTGGATGGGTGACCGGGGGCTCGCGGGTCGCTGCGCGCGGCCTGCGCCCTCGGTCGGACGATTTCGCAGCTTGTGCGCCCTGTTGGTCGGCACACTGCTCCGCGGGACCCTGCTGCTGGGCATGACCGCGTGCGTCGTGCCGGCGCCGACGGCGGACCCGCCGACGCAGACGCCGCTGCTGCTCATCGGCAAGTCCCTCGTGACGCCGACCACCTTGACGCCCAAGGTCATTTCGCGCGCCGACCCCGTGGCCGAGTTCTCGGTCGCGGGCGCCATCGTGCAACAAGGCCTGCCGGCCGGGCCTTTCACCTCGTGGTACTACGACTACGACGACACGGATCCCATCGCCATGTTCTCCTCAGCGACATGTGGAACCCAGCAAGTGTGCAAGCCCCCGATCTGCATCTACAACGCCGGGACCGACCTCCACACCCTCATGGCCGTCGTGAGTGATCACCAGTTGCGGGACAGCCCCAAGAATCCGTTGGATTTTCCAAAAGGTACAGTCTTCGACAAGGTCGAGTGGCGCATCAAGCTCGTGGGAGTCGGTTGTGGTGGCTGAACAGCTCAGCTGCAGGTCCAAGCCTGGCCGGTGGTTCGCCTCCTGGTGCGCCGCCGTGTTTTGCCTGGGCCTCACCGCCTGCGAAGGCGCCTCGATCGACCCCGATCACGACGCCGGCACCTGCCACGTCGACGGCGATTGCGTCGCCGGCCTGACCTGCTACGACCACCGCGTCTGCGTCGCCACGACCGTGGCCGACACGCCCATCGTGCTGCGCCTGACGCCGCCGCCGGATTCCGGCCTGCTGAGCGAGCAGTTCGCGGTCACGCTCGGCAGCGCCAAGGGGCAGGCGCCCAAGCTCGTGCTGACGCCGCCAGCGGTGGTGCGCGGCACCGTGTCGCAGAAGGGAAATCCGCTGGCGCGCTCGATTCCGGGCACGCTGCTGGCGAATGCGCCCGGGCTGGTCGATGGCGTCGACCTGCGCTTTGACGCGACGTCGCTGGCGACGCAGAAGACGATCGCCGGTTCGGCGCTGGCCTACGGCTATGAGCTGCGGGTGCAGGCCGGGCTGACGTACGATGTGGCGTTCTGGCCGCAATCGGATGCATTTCCTCCGCATTACACCACGGCGACCTGGGGCGGTTCGATCGACGCCTGGGACATCGAGCTGCCGGCAGACAGCGAATACCTGCACGTGAAAGGGCAGATCGCGGCGGCTGGCAAAGGCATCGCCAAGTTGCGCGTGGCGCTGCAGGACGACGCCGGCCGCCTGTGCTCGACGCACGCAACCACGGATTCCGATGGCAAATTCGACCTGCTGGTCGACCCGTCGGCGCCGACCGCCGTGACCGCCGTGCTCGGCTTCGAGCCGGCCGATGCCAAGGATCTCCTGCCGCACGGGCGGGTCCTGCCGCCGCTGGCGCTCAAGGATTACGCCTTGAAACCTGGGCCGGTCGACCTCGGCGCCATCGACGTCGGGCCGCTGCCGGAGCTGGTCGACGTCACCGTGCACGTGCAGGCGGACGGCGGCGCGGCGGTGCCGGAAGCCCTGGTGCAGATGGAACATTCGCTGCTGCAGAAGCGCAAGGGACCGCAGACGTTCTCCGCCCTGTTCATCGACGTGCAAGGCTACGTCAACGCGCAGGGGGACTTCCACACGCAGCTGCCGCCCGGCGCCGCGCAAGTCATCGTACAGCCTGCGCAAAAGTCACCGAGCGCCCGCACCGCCTGGCAGGGCGACCTGCAGGCGGGCACGCAGGTGCTGACCTGCGGGCAGCGCTTGCCGGTCGGCGGCGCCGTGCTGGATTACGCCAGCCGCGGCGTCGCGGCGTCGCAGGTCGTGCTGCGCCGCATCGACACCCCGGACAAGGGCCTGATGCTGCTGGGATCCAGCGACGCCGGTGCCGCCGATCCGATTGAAATCGCGACGGACAAGGACGGCGCCTTCCACGCGCTGGTCGATCCCGGCACCTATGCCGTCTGGGTGCTGCCGCCGCATGGATCCGGCCTCGCCCAGGTGCTCGCGCGCGTCGCCGACGTGGCGCAAGGCGGCAATGCCGCGGATTGGCAGCTGATCGTGCCGCCGCCGGCCCTGCTGCTCGGCAGCGTCCTGCGGACCGATGGCCAGGCGGTGCCCGGTGTGCTGGTCGACGTGCTGGCGGCGCACCTGACCTTGGCGCAGGCGGCGCCGGTGCCGGTGCCGGGGTCGCTGACCGACAGCCACCTGCTGGGCAGCGCGGTCTCGGACGCCAAGGGCCGCTTCGAAGCCCTCGTCGTCGCTACGCAAGTCGCGCACTGATGAACCGTCTGCGGCAGGGCTGGCTCAGGCGCGTTGACGCTGGACCGAATCGCCGCCTATAACGCCCCCGCACCACATCCGAGGTCTCCATGCACAAGGTCGTCATCATCGGCTCCGGCCCCGCGGGCTTGACCGCCGCCATCTACACCGCGCGCGCCGACTTGCAGCCCATCGTCTTCGAAGGCGGCTTCATCCCCACCGGCGAGCTGATGACGCCGGGCGGCCAGCTCATGATCACCACGGAAGTCGAGAACTTCCCGGGCTTTCCCGAGGGCGTCACCGGTCCGGAGCTCGTCGAGCGCTGCCGCAAGCAGGCCCAGCGCTTCGGCAGCCACCACCGCGAAGAGGCCGTGGAAGACGTCGATTTTTCAGGATTTCCGCTCAAGCTGCGCGTCGGCGACGAGTGGATCGAGACGGCGACGGTCATCATCGCCACCGGCGCCAGTGCGCGCTGGCTCGGCATTCCCAGCGAGCAGGCGTACATGAACCGCGGCGTGTCCGCGTGCGCGACGTGCGACGGCGCCTTCTTCCGCGACAAGGAAGTCATGGTCGTGGGCGGCGGCGACTCCGCGATGGAAGAAGCCAATTTCCTCACGCGCTTCTGCAGCAAGGTCACGCTGATCCACCGCCGCGACGCCTTTCGCGCCTCCAAGATCATGGTCGAGCGCGCGCTGGCCAATCCGAAGATCGACGTCGAGTGGAACTGCGCGATCGACGAGATCCTCGGCGATGGCCGCACGGTCACCGGCGTGCGCCTCAAGTCGACGGTCGACGGCAGCCTGCGCGAGCGCGCGGCTCAGGGCGTGTTCCTGGCGATCGGCCACTCGCCCAACACGCAGATCTTCAAGGGTCACATTGACTTGCACCCGAACGGCTACGTCAAGCTCTATGGGCTGACGGGCACGTCGGCGCCGGGCGTGCTGGCGGCGGGCGACGTCGCGGACAGCCGCTACCGCCAGGCGATCTCCGCGGCGGGCATGGGCTGCATGGCGGCGCTGGACGCCGAGAAGCTGATCGAGACCTACGAGTCCGAGGGCAAGCTCTCGCACTGATCGTCAAAGATCAATCAGTTGCACACTGGCGTCGCCGATCGGGAAGAACAGCCCGCCCACGCGCGCGAAGCGGTCGACCGCGTCCGTGGCCAGCAGCTCGACGCGGCCTGTGCGCGGCTCGGCGGGCGCGGGCAGCAGCTCGCGCAGGCGGCGCGTCACGGCTTGCGCGGAATCGACCAGGACGACGTCGTGCCCGGTGATCTCGGCGATCACGCGGTGCAGGATCGCCTTGAACACCGGATAGTGCGTGCAACCCAGCACCAGCGTGTCGATGTCGCGCACGGCGGGAATGGCCAGCCAGGGCTGCAGGTAGGCGCGCACCGCGGCCTCGGTCGCTGGATGATCGAACCAGCCTTCTTCCGCGAGGCTGACCAGCAGCGGCGTCGCCAGCGAGTGGACGCGCGCGCTCGGGTCCAGATCCGCGATCGCCTCGGTGTAGGCGCCAGAAGCGACCGTGCGTTCCGTCCCGATGACGCCGATGTGGCCTGAGCGTGTCGCGGCGACGGCGGCTTGGGCGCCGGGCTCGATGACGCCGAGGACGGGGAACGGATAGGTCTCGCGCAGCGCGGGCAAGGCGCAGGCGGACGCGGTGTTGCAGGCGACCACCAGGGCGGACACCGGCTCCTCGCCTTCGGATTGCACCAGCGCGGCGGAGGCCTGCATGGCGTAGCGCACGACCGTGGAAGCGCTTTTCGTGCCGTAGGGCAGACGCGCCGTGTCACCGAGAAAACGGATGTCCAGCCACGGCAGCGCGGCGTGCACCGCGCCGACGACGGTCAGGCCGCCGACACCTGAATCGAACACGGCAATGCGGGCGGGGCTGGAGGGGCGGGCGATCATGGCGCCGGAGTTTGGTTGGCCGTGGCGGGCGGGTCAAGTATGCTGCACACAGCTCGGCGGTAGGGGTCGGTCGGCAGTGGGCCGACGGACTGCTGGCCGCTCGCAGGGAGCAGGATGGCGAGCACCCGACGCAATGCGCTCCTCGCGATCGTGGGCCTTGCGGCGACGCTGTGCTGCGCCAACCCGGCCGTGGCGTGGGTCCAATACCACGTCGACGGCGGCGGTTGCGGACTGCGCTGGTACCAGAGCGACATCGACTTCCACGTGCAAGCCCCCGCCAGCGCCGGCACCAGCCCGCTGCAGGGCGTGCCGTACGCGGACTTCGTGCAGAGCGCCATCAACGGTTTGGACGCGTGGCACGAAGTGCAGTGTGGCATCTGCACCTCCGCCCACGGCCCGGGCTGCACGCCGGACAACTGCCCGGTGAACCCGATTGGCCTGAATTTCCACTACATCGCCGACGCGATCGGCACGACGCCCACGCCGCCGGGCGGCCATTGCAAGCAGACCTCCGGCGGCCAGTGCGTCGACATGGAGAACAACGGCAACTACGTCACGGTGATCAAGGACGCCGCGACCTGGCAGGCCACCACCTCGGCGAGCGTCTCGGTCTTTGCCTTGACCATCCTGTCCTACAACAAGCAGAGCGGGGCGATCGTCGATGCCGACATCCTCTTGAAGGACGTCGATCCGACGCACTTCTGCCTGTACAACTGCAAGGAAGGACTGAACAACCTGCGCAACACGCTGACGCACGAATCCGGGCACTTCATCGGCCTGGATCACTCGCCGGACTCGGAGGCGACGATGTACGCGTATGCGGCGGCGGGCGACATCAAGAAGATCACCCTGGCGCAGGACGACTTGAACGGCGCCTGCACCGTCTACCGCACCTCGTGCAGCAACCAGGGTTGTCCCAAGCCGATCTACGTCCAGGCGGATGCCGGATCGACCGACGCGGGTCTGGCGGCGGATGGCACGGCGACGGCCGTGGGGCCTTACGGCACGGCGTGCAACGAGCTGGCGCCGCCGGAGCTGACCACGATGTGCCCGGTCGACTCCGTCCCGCAGCCGAACCATCCGAGCAGCTCCTGCCAGGTCGCGCGGCACGGCGATGGGTTGGCGGGGCTGGCGCTGCTCTTGCTGGCGGCGGCGGGCGCGCCTGTCCTGCGCCGGCGTTTGCGCGCGAAAGATTGACAGCACAAGCGGAAGCTTGGACAACCGGGGCATGCGCATCGACGTCGTGCACGGTCCGAACTTGAACCTCCTGGGCGAGCGCGAGCCGGAAGTCTATGGCCGCACGACGCTGGCGGAGCTGGACGCGCGGCTGCAGGCCTTGGGCAAGGAGCTGGGCGCCGACGTCCGCTGCTTCCAGTCCAACCACGAAGGCGCGCTGATCGACTACCTGCAGGATCATCGCACCGTCGCTGACGCTTTCATCCTGAACCCGGCAGGGTATACTCACACGAGTGTGGCGCTGCGTGATGCAGTGGCGGCCGTCCAGAAACCGGTCGTCGAGGTGCACCTCAGCAATACCCAAGCGCGCGAAACGTTTCGAAAGTCTTCGCTGATCGCCGCAGTTGCGGCGGGACGGATCGAGGGCTTTGGCGTGGGTGGCTACGAGCTGGCCCTGCGCGCGCTGGTCGACCGTCTGGCGGCTCCGTAGCCGCTCCCTGTTTCGCTCCCCGGTGCCGAGGCCCGGCGGACACAACGCGCCGGTGGTGTGCAACCCCGGCTGTTCCAAGGATATCCAACATGGCCATGATCGACACCGCACAGTTCAAGAAGGGTCTCAAGATCGAGATCGAGGACCAGCCCTGGGAGATCGTCGACTTCCAGCACGTCAAGCCCGGCAAGGGTACGGCGTTCGTCCGCACGCGCATCAAGAACCTGCTGACGAACAACACGATCGACAAGACGTTCCGCTCCGGCGACAAGGTCGGTACGCCCGAGTGCGAAGAGATCGAGTGCGCGTACATGTACTTCGACGGCAACTACCACTTCATGAACCAGGAGACGTTCGAGAGCTTCGACATCCCGCCCGAGGCGGTTGGCGACAACAAGAACTTCCTGACGGAAAACCTGAAGGTCGCGATCCTGATGTTCCGCGGCAAGGCGATCGCCATCGAGCTGCCGAACTTCATCATCGCCAAGATCACCTTCTGCGAGCCGGGCGTGGCGGGCAACACCGCGCAGGGCGCCACCAAGCTGGTCACCGTCGAAACGGGGTACAGCGTGCAAGTTCCGCTGTACATCAGCGAGACGGACGTGCTCAAGATCGACACGCGCGACGGGCGCTACGTGGAGCGCGTCAACCGCTGATAGAGGCTCGCGAGTGATCATCTGGGCAGCCGCAGTTGAGCCATCTCCCATCCCGGGTCGTCTGACGACCGGTGCCCACGGCGCTGCGACCAAGGAAGCGCTCGACATGCGCGAGCGGCTGCAGAAGGCCGACGCGCTGCAAGCTGCCGGCAAGATTGACGAAGCCGTCACGGAGATGCTGGCCGTGGCGGCGCTCTACGTGGCGCGCAGCGTGCCGAACAAGGCGCTGGCGGTGCTGCGGACGGCCGTGCGCCTGCGGCCCGCGAACCCGGATGTGCGGATTTCGTATGGCGAAGTGCTGCACCAGCAGCGCATGAACGAAGACGCCGCGCGCGAGTACCTGACGGCCTGCCAGCTCTACGAGTCGGCGGGGCAGTACGGCGAGTGGCTCGACGTGATGCGCACGCTGCTGGCCATCGACGCGAACAACCTTACCGGTCGGCTGCAGCTGGCCGAGGCGCTGAGCCGGGCGGCGCGCTACGAAGAGGCCGCGGCGACCCTGCGCGAACTCGCGGAGATGCTGCGCAAACGCGGCGCCATCGAGGACTGGGAGAAGGTCGCGGAGCGGCTGGTGCACCACGAGGCCGGCGACGTGTCGACGGCGCACGAGCTGGCGCTGCACTACGTGCGCTCCGGCCGCCATGCGGATGCGCTCGCCAAGCTGATCGTGTGTTACGAGTCGGTGCCGGGCGACGCGGAGATGCTCGAGCTGATCATCGACACGCTGGAGTCCTTGGGCCAGCGCGAGAAGGCGGCGATCATCTGCCGCGAGCTGGTGCGGACCTTCCGGCGCACGGGGCTGGAAGTCGAGGCCAATCGCGCGCTTCTGCGGCTGCACGCGCTGGCGCCGGACGATGCGGAGGCGCGCGCGTACGTGGGTGTCTTGAAGCCCGCGGTGGCGGCCGACACGGTGATCGAGCTCGAGGTCGGCACCACGGTGCCGCTGCGGCGGCCGTCGACGACAGCGGTGCAGATTCCCGCCACGCTCCCGGTGCAGCCCGCCGCGCGGCCGTCGCAACCGGCGCTGCGGGCGGCGCAGGCCCCGCAGCAAGCGCCGCAGCAGGCCCAGCGGCCGGCCCAGGCGCCGCAGCAGGCGCCGCGCCCGGTCCAGGCGACGCCGATCGCGCAGACGGCGCGCGCGACGACGCCGGCCGTGGCACCGTTCCCGTTTCCGACGGTGGCGCCGCCGCCGGTGCCCACGGCTTCGCGGCCGGTGTTCGGCCAGACCACCCAGACCACGGTCGACCTGCCGCCGACGGTTCCGCTCGACGCGCTGCCGCCGTCCGCGCCGCGCGTGCAATCGCCGCGGGCGACGGTTCCCTCGGGGCCGCCCGCAGCGGCGCGGACTTCGGCCCCAGCGCCGGTTCCCGCGCCCGTGACGGCTCCGGCTGCGCCTGGCAGGACGCAGCCGCCGGTGTCGCTGCAGGTCACCGCGCCGATCGAGCTTGCGCCGCTGCCCCACGTGCGCTGGGAGCAGACGCCGACCAAGTCGAGCTACGGCCTCTCGACGCCGATGCCGGCGCTCGAAGCCCTGGCGGCGACGCTCGCCGAGACGCCTTCGCCGCAGTGGAACGATGACGACGACGACGAGGCGGGCTTCGACGTCGAGGAGCGCACGCTGGTCGAAGACGTGTCGCACACGCCTGCCGCGCCGCAGCCGCCGGCCTTCAGCATGCCGCGACCGGAAGCGCCGATGCTGAATCCCGTGCGCACGCCAGCGCCGCCGACCATGCCGGCCGATGCCGACGCGTCCGGCATCCACGCGCGCGCCGGTGTCCTGCCGCGTCCGCGCCTGGCGCGCCGCGTCGGCACCATGACCGAGCTGCCGTCGACCGTGCGCGACATGTCCAAGGACATCGGCACCCTGGACTTCTTCATCGAGCGCGGCTTCTACGAGTCGGCCGTCGCCTTGTACGACGCCCTGTTGAAGCGGCACCCCGGCAACGCCGAGCTGCTGAGCTACCGCGCGCGCATCGACCGCATGTCCCGGGGGTGATTCGTGTCCGGCGCTCCGACGAGCCTCGCCGAAGAGGCGCTGTTCCTGGATGCGCGCGAAGCGCGGCTGGCCGAACGCGAGACGGCGCTCGCCTTGAACGAGGCGGAGTTGCGCGGCCGCGAGCGGGCACAGCGCCCGGAGACGCCCCACGAGCGGCTTGCCCTGACCTTGCAGGAGCGCGCCGCCCTCCTGTCCGCGCGCGAGCAGCTGCTGGCCCGCCGCCGTGCCCACGTGGCGCGGCGCGACGCGGAGCTCGCAGAGCTCGAGGAAGCGCAGTCGCCGCGCCGCGCACCCAAGAACCCGCGCCACAACGAGACGATCTCGATGCCGGTCAGCGAGTCGGACCGCATGGACGCCGATGCGCTGGTGCCGCGCGAGCTGCAGCGCGCGAACTCGCGCACGACGCCCGCGCCGACCCTGGTCGAGCCGCCGCCGCGCCAGAAGGACCCGACGCAGTGCATGCCGCTGCCCGATCGGGCGCCGCAGGGGCCGCGCGCGCGACCGAGCCGGCCGACGACAACGCCGTTCATGGCGGCCCTGACCTTTGGCGGCCTGAGCCTGGAGCGCAGCCAACTCGAGATCGACCGCGAGAGCGCGTCGGTGCGGTTGCTGCTCTCCGGCCCGCTGCCGGCGGTGGAGGGCGCGAAAACGCTGCGGTATCGCTCGCGCGATGGCATGGAGGCGAGCTACGACGTCGCCCTGCGGCACGTCGTGTCGCGGCCGCCGTCGGGGACGGTCATCGTGCTCGATGCCTCCGGGTGGAGCGAAGAGGCGTTTGCGTCGTTCGCACGCGCGGTCGAGCTGCTACCGTAGACCTGGCGACACGTAGAGCGATTCCACAGTCAGCTCAGAGCGTCCCGACAGCGTCGCCTGCGAGGACCGCCCGGCTTCGAGCTCCAGCAGCGTCAGGCCCAGCGCCGCCGGCAGCGGCGGCCCGAAGGCGCGCTCGCCGCAGCGCCCATCGTAGCTGAGCAGGAACGGCACGCGGCGCCGGTTCAGATCCTCCAGCACATCGATGAGTTGCGCGCGTTCCAGGCCGCGGTGGTAGCGCCGGTCGCGCCCCTGGCTCGTGCCCTGGTACGGCGGGTCCAGGTAGACCAGGTCGTGCGGGCCGGCCGTCGTCAGTTGCTGTGCAAAATCAGCGTCTTGCACCTCGCAGCGCCCGTGCAGCAGCGCCGCGACCTGGCGCAGGGACTGGCGCAGGCGCTCGGGCCCGACGCCGCGCCGCCGCTGATCCGCCGACTGGTTGAAGTGCCCCGCCTGGTTGAAGCGCGGCGCGTTCTTGACGCAGCGCGCCAGCAGGTAGAGCAGCGCCGCCGTATTTCCCGAGGCATTGTATTCGGTTCGCGCCGCATCGTAGTCTGCGGACTGCCACAGCGCCGCGTAGGCCGCCGCCAGCCCGTCCGGGTCGGCCAGCGCGCGCCGCCACAGCGCCGCGAGCGGTGGCAGCGAGTCGCCAAGCACGAAGGAATCCGCGAGGTTCGCATGCGCCGCGGCCAGCGTGAGCGCGCCCGAGCCGGCGAAGGGCTCGAACAGCCGCGCAAAGTGCCG
>CAIXAA010000651.1 GCA_903917305.1 uncultured Myxococcales bacterium
CGGCGCCGCTGCTGGTCGTCGATCGCAACGGCCCGGGCTTCATCGCGCGCGAGCTGGTTGCGCCGGTGGGCCGCCTGACGCTGCAGGTGAGCGACGCCGGCGGCCGCACGTTCTCCAGCACTTCGACGGCCTTTGCCGTGCACGAGGCGTCGACCGCGACGGCGCACAAGGTCTACGACCGCGCCATCCAGCTGCACCACCTCGGCGCGGACGTGGTGCTGACCGACTACATCGTGACGCCGGCGGAGCGCGGTGCGCGGCCGCTGGGCTTTGTCGTCATCTGGGGCAAGGGCCACAACTACGTCGGCGAAGTCACGTCCGAGACGCGCGCGGACGAGCACGCGGACGGCGCCAATGGCTACAAGGTGCCCTACCAGGTCACGGTCGCCAGCAAGCGCGGCGATGCGCGGGCGGCGGTGCGCATGACGGCCGAGAAGCAGGTGGAGCGCGACGACGATCTGGCGGACCTGAACTTCGTGGCGCGCAAGGCGGCGGCAATGTTCATGCATCCGGTGACGTACACGCTGCGCGGCAAGGTGGCGGCGGAAGTGCGGCCGTCGGCCACGGCACCGGTCGCGGCTTGCGAGGCAAACGCGAAATTCAAGTACGCGCAAGTTCGCTGAATCGCTGGATGAAATTTGAACCTGGATGAAATCGACAGACAAGTTTCACCCCGATTTCACCTTCTCCCCGCACCTGTGTCTATCTAGATGTAAACCGGATCCGGCCTCGCCGGGACAGTCCGGTGCGAACCCGTCCTGGAAGTCAGGCTGCGGTTCCCGGTCCCAGGTTCCCGCCTTCGCCGCGTTGGCGAGGGAGCAGGCTTCACGCCGCGGGCCCTCGGTGGTTCTTCATGCGCCGCGTCCGCGGCCCGAGTAGGAGATTCTGATGCGTAACATGCTGGTCGCTCTGTCCGTCGTCCTCGGTCTGGCCGTTGGTGCTCCGCTCTACGCCCAGGAAGCCGCTGCTCCTGCCAAGGCCGAGAAGGCCGAGAAGGCTGAGAAGCACGCCAAGCACGAGAAGGCCGAGAAGAAGGCCGAAGAGAAGAAGGAGACCAAGGCCGAAGAGAAGGCCGAGAAGAAGGCTGAGAAGAAGGCCGAGAAGAAGGCTGACAAGAAGGCCGAGAAGAAGGCCGAGAAGAAGGAGAAGTAGGTCTACGGACTTGCTTTTTCCCCGGTCTCGATGAGACTGTCGCGAGGGGTCGGAGTTCACGCTCCGGCCCCTCGTGCCGTTTTGGAGATGCCCATGCCCCGACCCAGCTTGCGCGGCCTCGCGGTGGCCATCGCCCTGCTCGCCTGCCCTTGTCCCAGCCATGCCAGCGACATGAGCGCCTCGGCCAGCCACACTTCCGGCCAACCCACGGCCAGCAGCCCCAGCTACGGCTCCTCCACCGGCGGCGTGACGGGCAGCTACGACATCGTCGAGGACGTCAGCATCGACGCCGCCGTCAGCATCACGCGCCCGACGCCCGCGCCGCCCACGACCAACCCGCTCGACAAGACCAACGGCGGCACGGTCGCGGCGCTCACGCTCGGCGGCAGCTGGTCGCCCGGCGATCACTGGCTGGTCTTCGGCACCGGCACCTGGTCGCCGAAATCCACGGAATTGTCGACCACCACCGTCCAGCTCACCGGACCCAAGGGCGGCACGACGGACGCCGACGCGCTCATCCGGGCGGTCAGCAGCTCCGGCGGTGGCCTGCTCGTGGCGAGCTACGACACGGCCGGCGAAGGCGATTACGAGACGAGCGTGACGCTCTCGGGCGCGGTGACGCACTACGCGACGACGCAGCGCGTGCAGGAGATCCAGACGGCCGACGGCATCAAGACCGAGCAGGAGCTGGTGGATGCCTGCGCGGGGACGGCCAAAGGCTCCAAGATGTGCAAGCGCTTGAAGCCGTTGCTGGCCAAGCAGGACGGCGCCGTGACGCAGATGGCCGTGGCACTGTCCGTGGTCGAGACGTTCTTCGAGGACACCGACGTCGCGCTCGGCGCCACCTACTACCTCTACGACAAAAACCCGAATGACGTTGGCTTTTTCACAGTCGCCGCGGCCGGCCGCTCCACCAGCTTGTCGCGCGGCGGCACCGGCGGCGCGATGGCATCGTTCGGCACCGGCGTCGCGCTCGCGCCGATGCAGTGGAACGGCACGCTCGGTGTCGTGGAGCGCCTGGGCGACTGGAAGCTCTCGCTGATCGGCGGCTACGGCCGCTACGTCGACGACGCCGGCTCCAGCGGCACGGTCACGATCAAGACGCAGTACAAGTTCAACGAGCACTGGAAGGCACTGGTGGTCGCCAGCGGCCAGGTCGACCGCGACCAGAGCGACAGCGTCAC
>CAIXAA010000652.1 GCA_903917305.1 uncultured Myxococcales bacterium
CTCGCCGCCGCCGAAGGTGGAGAGTGCCGTGCTGGTGCTCGAGCCGCTCGCCGTGCCGCACGAGCCGGTGCCGGACGACGCGCGCTTCTCGGCGTTCGTCAGCGCGGGGTTCGCCCAGCGGCGCAAGACGCTGACGAACTCCTTGGAATCCGTGCTCGGTCTGGCCCCGGCGCTGACGCGCGCCGGCCTGGAACAGCTGCACATCGATGTCCGCGTGCGCGGCGAGGCCCTGTCGGTCAAGCAGTGGGCGGCCCTGGCTTGGGTGCTGGATGCCGAGATCGTGGCCGCCTCGGCGGCAAAAGCTCTGCCCGGCGCGGGATTGCCGGCCCGATCTGCTTGACGCGGCCCCAAACCGGCCCTAGGTTTGACGCTTGGATCTGGCTGGGGCTGCGCCCTGGCACCGTTTGCTGCGGCCCATCGCCGTTCGCGTGTCTACGCGAGCGGTGCGAAGGCCACCGATTTTGGAGTGCTTCATGGCCAACGACGACGACCGCAACACACCGCGCAAGCCCCAGTCGTCGTACTTGCCGGCACCCATCAAGTCGATGGGCGAGATGCTGCTGCGCGAAAAGGTCGTCTCGATCGAGCAGTTGAAGAACGCCGCTGCCGAGGCTGCCAAGACCGGCAAGCACCTGGGCGGCGCGCTCAACGCGCTGGGTTATGTCGACGCCGCGCACCTCGTCGATTTCCTGTCGCGCCAGTACCAGGTGCCGTCGATCGACCTGTCGGCGGTGGACATCAGCGAGGAGGTCGTGCGCCTCGTGCCGCGCGATGTCTGCGAAAAGCATCAGCTGTTGCCGATCGCGCTGCACGGCACCAGCCTGGTCGTCGCCATCGTCGATCCGGGCAACTACCACGCCATCGACGACCTCAAGTTCCTGACCGGCCTGAACATCGAGATCGTCGTCGCCGCCGAAGCGGACATCTCCAAGACCCGTACCCGCTACTACGGCGCCCAGGAACAGATCTCGCTGCTCGACGACATGAACGAGCAGATCGAGTACCTGGAAGAGGAGCACGACACCGATACCGCGGAACTCGCGAGATCTTCTGAGGAAGCGCCGGTCGTCCGCCTCGTGAACCTGATCCTGGTCGACGCGATCCGCCGCGGCGCGTCGGACATCCATATCGAGAGCTACGAGAAGATGTTCCGCGTGCGCTACCGCATCGACGGCGTGCTGCACGAGATGATGCGGCCGCCCTTGAAGCTGCGAAATGCCATCGTGTCGCGCGTCAAGATCATGTCGCAGCTCGACATTGCCGAGCGCCGCCTGCCGCAGGACGGTCGTATCAAGCTCAAGCTCGGCGACGGCAAGGAGTGCGACTTCCGCGTGTCGGTGCTGCCGACGCTGTTTGGCGAGAAGGTCGTCATGCGGCTCCTCGACAAGGGCAACCTGCAGACGGACATGACCAAGCTGGGCTTTGACCAGGACGAGCTGGACAAGTTCAAGCACGCCATCCACCAGCCGTTCGGCATGGTGCTGGTGACGGGTCCGACGGGGTCGGGCAAGACGACGACGCTGTACTCGGCGCTGACGGAACTCAACAAGATTACGGAGAACCTGTCGACGGCCGAGGACCCGGTGGAGTTCAACCTGGAAGGCATCAACCAGGTGCAGATGAACGACGCCATCGGCCTGAACTTCGCGTCGGTCTTGCGCTCCTTCTTGCGCCAGGACCCGGACATCCTGATGGTCGGCGAGATCCGCGACTTCGAAACGGCGGAAATCGCGGTGAAAGCCGCGCTTACCGGCCACATGGTGCTCTCGACGCTGCACACCAACGACGCGCCCTCGACCATCAACCGCTTGCTGAACATGGGCGTCGAGCCGTTCATGGTCACGGCGTCGCTGAACCTCATCGCGGCGCAGCGCCTCGTGCGCCGGCTGTGCGCGGAGTGCAAGGAGCCGCACGTCTACGACAAGCAGCAGTGCCTCGATGCCGGCTTGACGGAAGAGGAATACGACGGCGCCAAGTTCATGAAAGGCCGCGGCTGCCGGACGTGCGGCGAATCGGGCTTCAAGGGCCGCGTCGCCTGCTACGAGATCATGCCGATGAGCGATGGCCTGCGCGACGCCGTGTTGCAGGGCTACTCCGCCGGCGAGTTGAAGCGCGTGGCGATCCAGGACGGCATGCAGACGCTGCGGCGCTCGGCGCTCAAGAAGATGGCGCTGGGTCTGACGTCCCTGGAAGAGCTGCTGCGCGTGACGAGAGGCGATTAGCATGGCGACCTGGGTCTGGGAAGGCACGACTTCCGAAGGCGAATACAAGCGCGGCGAGTTCGAGGCGGACGACAAGACGGCCGCCCAAGCGAAGCTGCGCTCCAGCGGCATCGCGCCGCTCAAGCTCGGCAAGAAATCCAAGAACGTCGAGATCAACATCCCCGGCCTGACGGACGGGGTGCCCATGAAGAGCATGGTCATCTTCACGCGCCAGATGGCGACGATGATCGACGCGGGTCTGCCGCTGGTGCAGTGCCTGGACCTGATCGGCAACCAGGAGCCGAACCTCACGCTGCGCAAGATCATCCTGGCCATCAAGAGCTCGGTGGAAGGCGGCTCGTCGTTCTCCGAAGCGCTGGCCAAGCACCCCAAGGTGTTCGAGGAGCTCTACATCAACCTGGTGCAGGCCGGCGAGATGGGCGGCATCCTCGACACGATCATGAACCGCCTTGCGGAATATATTGAAAAAGCAGCGGAAATGCGCGCCAAGGTCAAGAGCGCGATGAAGTACCCGATCACGGTGCTCGCCGTCTCGCTCGGCATCACCGCCGGCCTCTTGTGGAAGGTCGTGCCGACCTTTGCCGCGACGTTCCGCTCCATGGGTGCCAAGCGCCTGCCCGAACTGACCGAGATGATGGTGACGATCTCGGACAACTTCATCCGCATGGCGCCGGTCGGCATCGGCATCATCATCGTCCTGGTCATGATCTACAAGGCGCTGATGAAGCTCAAGAATGGGCCGTACGTCCGCGACTGGCTGCTGTGGCACTCGCCCGGGCTGGGCAAGGTGCTGCAGAAGTCCGCCGTGTCCAAGTTCACGCGCACGCTCGGCACCCTGGTCACCGCCGGCGTGCCGATCCTC
>CAIXAA010000653.1 GCA_903917305.1 uncultured Myxococcales bacterium
CGGGTGTTTGTGTTTTTGGCGATCGACAGGCGCTCTAGGGCGACGACCAGGCGCGGTGCGCGGAGGTGGCCAGCAAGTCCAGCCTGAGGTCGCCGTCCTCGCGCACCAGCACCCAGTCCCGCTGGATGCCGCCGGCTTCCACGGTGACCACGATGGTGCCCTCGCCTTGCTGCACGCCGACGACCTTGGCCGGCCGCTTGGGCGCCATCGCGTCGAACGCGCGCAGCGGCGGCACGGAGGCCGACGCCATGGCCGCATGCAGCGGACGCGACGCCCGCGACAGCAGCCGCTCCACTTGCCCAGGATCCCCAGAAGCCAGGGCCTGTTCCAGCCGAGCGGGAAAGCGCGCCGGGTCCGACTGGCAGCCCGCCAGCGCACAAAGCAGCAAGGCGAGGCTCAGGAACGGTCGCATCGGCGAGCCTTGAGGCCTGAGGGCCGACAGCGGCTGGGCACTCAGGCCGGCCGCCGATATCTGAGGGATTCAGTGCGAGAAGCGGGACTTGAACCCGCATGCCCTTACGGGCGCCAGCACCTCAAGCTGGTGCGTCTACCAATTTCGCCATCCTCGCGACATGCGCGACCCGGAGGCCGGCAACGCGCGAAGAATCACCGCACTCGCTCGCGGTGTCAAGGGGCCTTGCCGTCATCCGCCGCAGGAACATGCTCGACCAGCGGCCCGGAGGCGCGCCGCGGCATGCACTCGCCCGCCGGTTGCGGCGTCACGAGCTGGCGCAGGCTGTCCTGGTGCGCCAGCCACGCATCGCGGATGTGGGGCGCAACGCCATGATCATCGCAGGTTTCCCTGAGGATCTGCATCCGGCGCGCGAACTGCCCGCCGTTGATCTTGAAGCGCGCGTGCACCGATGCCACCGGCCGTCCGGCGTAGGCGATCTCCGCACCGAGCCCGCGCGCGGAGAACTGGTACTCCATCAGCTTGAGCGTCTCCGGATCCGCGTCGCGAAAGAAGAAGCCGATCATCGTGTCGGCCAGGCAGCGCGTCACGAAATCGTCGGTGACCGGTCGCAGCGCGCTGGCGCCGCCCATCTGCTCGAACAAGGTCTTCTCGGGAACTGCGGTCATCGTTGCCTCCACCTGGCGCGCAGGCTACCCTTTTTTGCGCGGGCGGCAAGCCCTGGAGGCCGAGATGACCGACGAACTGCCCGCCATTCCGAATGATCCGCCGACAAGCCTGGCTCCGCTCTCGCCGCTGTCCATTGAGAGGACGCGCGCCTTGTGGCGCAACCTCGCGTGGCAGCTGCTGCCCGAGACGTTTGTCGGCGCGGCGACGCAGCAAGCGCAGGAGCCGGTGCCGGACGCGGCGAACGCGGCGCTGCTGGCGATGGTGCGCGGCCTACACTCGACTGCGGTGCACGCGGATGCGACGCAGGAGCGCGCGGCGAGCGCGCAACACCTGCAGGAGCTGCTGGCTGCCGGCCCGACGCCGGTGCTGCAGCGCGCGCCGGACGATCCGCGGCAGCCGTCGCGGCTGGATCTCGCGGCGGAGCTGCTGGCCTGCGACGGGCTGGAGCGGCTCACGCTGGAGCTGCTCGCGGTGAGCGAGCTGGATCCGGTCACGTCGCACTCGGTGCGCGTGCTGGCCGGGCGGCTGGGGCGCGGCGAAGCGAACCACCTGGAGCTGCTCGATGACGCGCTGGCGCTGGCGGGGCTGGGCGTCGGCGTCGTGCGGCGGCTGTGCGGCCCGCGTGGCGCGCTGCGGCGCAATGGCGCGATCACGGCGCAAGGCGGCTTGAGCGAGGCACTGCTGGCGTTCCTGGATGACGCCGAGACGCCCGATTCGCCGCTGCGCGAGCACGAGGTTCGCCTGATGATGCCCGGCGATGCCCTGCGCAGCCTGGCGGAGACGCGGGCGCCGTGGCTGGACCTCATCGGCCGGGCGCTGGCGGCGCGGCGGCCGCTGCTGCTCTCGGGCGCGCCAGGCTTCGGTGCGGCGGCGCTCGTCGCGCTGCTGGCGCAGAGCCAGGATCTGCCGTGGCGCGGCGTCCACGCGATGCCGCTGTGCGACGTGGCGCGCCAGCAACCGTCCGAGCTGATGCCGGTCCTGCACGCCGAAGCGCGCCTGGGCAACGCCGTGTGGCTGCTGCACCATTTCGAGAGGCTGGAAGCGCACTTCCGCGCGGCGCCCGACAGCCTGCGCCGCTGGCTGGACGCCCTGCTGCGCATCGATCGGCCGCTCATCCTGGCGCACGAAGGGCCGGTCGCGCCGGAGCTTGCCTCGCAACTGGCGATCGAAGCGGGCCTTTTGCACATCGAGGTGCCTGCGCTGGCCATCCCGCAGCGCGAGGACCTGATGCGCGCAGCGCTGGAAGCCGCTGGCGTGGCCGATGAAACTTCCGCGGCGCTGGCCATCGAGGGGCGGCAGTACAGCTTGGGGCCGGAGCGCGTCGTGGCGGCGGTGGCGCACGCGCAGCAGCGCGCCCAACTGCGGGCGGCGCAAAGTCTTGCCCGCGGGCAGGAGGTGTCGGTGGTGGCGCCGACGGCCGCGGAGCTGCGGCTGGCCTGCACGTCAGCCATGACCACGGAATTGCGGGCTTACGGCTCGCGCGTGCACACGACGGCGACCTGGGACGATCTCGTGCTGGACGCAGAGACGCTGGACGCCGTGCGCAACCTGTCTCGTTTCGCGAAGGTGCGCGACAAGCTGTTCAGCGACTGGGGCTTTGGCCGCGCGATGCCGAATGGCCGCGCGCTCTCCGCTATGTTCAGCGGGCCGTCCGGCACCGGCAAGACGATGGTGGCGGGGCTGATTGCCAAGGATCTCGGCGTGGAGCTCTACCGCGTCGATCTCTCCCGCGTCGTCTCCAAGTACATCGGCGAGACGGAAGAGCGCTTGGGCGCTCTGTTTTCCGAAGCCGCGCAGGTCGGCGCCGCCCTGCTCTTCGACGAAGCCGACTCGCTGTTCTCGCAGCGCACGGAGGTCAAGAGCTCCAACGACCGCTACGCCAACCTCGAAGTGAACTACCTGCTGCAAAGGCTGGAGGAATTCGACGGCGTGGTGATCCTGACCACGAACTTCGCGACCAGCATCGACGAGGCGTTCGTGCGCCGCGTGCGCTTTCGCGTGCCGTTCCCGTTCCCAAGTGCGCAGGAACGCGAGCGTTTGTGGGAGGTCATGCTGCCGCCGGAGCTGCCGCAGGACGACGAAGGCATCGATTTCGCGTGGTTGGGTCAGGGCTTCGAGCTGTCCGGCGGCCACGTGCGCAACGCGGTGTTGCGCGGCGCGATGTACGCGGCGACGGCGGACCAACCTCTGTCGATGCGGATGCTCTACGAAGCGGCGGCGGCGGAGTACCGGGAGCTGGGCAAGCTCGCGCCGCACTATCCGTTTGATGACTGAGGATCGATGACTAGGACTTAGGCGCGGCGGCGGCGGAAGTACACGGCCGCGAACAACCCGCCGAGCACGACGAGGATGCCAGCGCGCGGTGCAGCCGAGGTGCCGGCCGTGCAACCGCTCTTGGGCGCGGTGCCGGTGTAGAGGATCTGGCCGTAGCTGTCGCCCGTCGCCTTGACGTCCAAGCCGCCCGTGGTGCCCGCGGTGTCCGCGCCCGGCGTCGTGCCGCCGGCGTCAGCCGTCGGCGTCGTGCCGCCCAGGCACTGCCCGGAGTTGTCGCACACGGCGCCCGTGCCGCACACGCCGCAGGTCTTGCCGCAGCCGTCGGGGCCGCACTTCTTGCCGGTGCACTGCGGGACGCACGGACCGGTGCCGCCCTTGCCGCAGGTGGTGTCGTAGTCCGGGCAGCAGTCCTTGGTCGTGGCGCAGGTGCTGTCGCAGTAGCAGTTCGCGGCGGCGCCGGTGCTGTCCACGCCCTGGCTGTCCTTGGCGCAGTCGCTCTTGGCGCAGCTGCCGGCGGGAGCCGGAGCGGCCGGGCACGCCGTCGCGCGGTCGGCGCAGCAGTCGCCCATGTCCTTGCAGGCGTCATCGCAGTTGCACGGCCAGGTGTTGTCCCACTTGCCGCACTTGCCCACGCAGGAGCCTTTGGACGGGTCATTGCAGTTCTTCCAGCCGCAGTTGGCCAGCGCGCTGTAGGTCGTGTTCTTCAGGTCGCCGGCGGCGGCGGCTGTGACGCAGACGGGATCCGCCTTGCAAGCAGCGGTCTCCGCGGCGCACTTCGTGTCCCAGCAGGGGTTCGCCGAGAAGCTGCCGGTGCTGGTGGTGTCGGCGGGGGGCGAAACCGCGGTGTCGGCAGCATCCGGCGGCGGAGCCTGGACATCGACCGGAGCCGGGTCGGTCGAGCCGGCATCCGCCGGCAGTGCGTGCGC
>CAIXAA010000654.1 GCA_903917305.1 uncultured Myxococcales bacterium
CAGGTGGGCGATCGCATGGAGGCGCTGCGACTGCAGGGGCTGCAGGACGCCAACAATGAAGGCAACCTCGACATCGTTGCGCAGCGGCTGCAAGCCTGGCGCACGGAGCTGACGGCGATCCGCACCGAGCGCCAGCGCACGAGCCTGACCGCGCTGGTCGCGGACCTGGAGACGGCCGCGAACGCGGAGCTGGAGTCCTACGCGGAGCACTTCGCCGGGCAGGATCGCAGCAGCCGCGATCTGGGGCGGCTGGCCGCCATCTGCGATCGTCTGGACGAGATCGAGAGGCAGCTGACGCGCCTCGATGAAGTGCAGGAAATGCCGGTGCTTGTCGCGCGGCTGGCGACGGTGCGCGATGCGCTGTCGCTCTACCAGGACGAGTACGACGCCATCGGCACCGCGCAGCGGACCTGATCGGCGGCACCAGCACGCACCAGACCATGATGGGTCAGTGGCCCCACGGAGCCGGCGCGTCCGCAGCGGCGCGCTCGGCGACCCAACAACACTGCCGAGCACGCAATCAGAAACGCGTTGCTGATTGCTGCTCTAGGGCGCGATGTTGACGTTCGGCGGCGGCACCGGCATCTCGCCCGGCTGCTGCGCCTGCATCGCCGGGGCCGGCATCGGCATCCCTTGAGGCGCGGCCATCGCATGGTCGATCGTGATGCGGCCGCGCTCGATGCGCAGCGTCTGCCGCCCCTCGCCCGGCCGGTCGATGTCGAGCGTGACCGCCGTGCCGATCTCGCCGCGAATCCGCTGCGTCACCTGGGGAACCGTCATCGCGGTCGCCGCCACGCCGTCGATCGCCTGGATCGTGTCGGCGGCGCGCAGCCCCGCGTTGCCCGCCGGACTGCCCGGCAGCACGGCAGCGATGACGATACCGGCCTCGGTCTGGCGCAGGACGGCGCCAATCCCTTGGAAGGAGTAGGGTTCGTGCGTCGGCTGCTCAGGTGGCGGCTCGGGCGGCGGCATCGGCGCGGCGGCCACCATCGGCGGCGGCACGGGCGCTTGCACGACCGGCGGGTGCGGCTTCTGCGGCTTGGGGTGCGGCGGCGTGCGCGGCGCGGGCGGCTCCTCGATCGGCCGCGGCGGCTCCGGAGCCGGCGGCGCCTGCGTCACGGTGACCGTCATCCGCTCGTCGTCGGGCGCGCCGAAATGCCAGCCCAGCCAGCCGATTCCCACCGACAGCAGCGCAAAGGCCACCAACCAGCGGACATAGCGCGTCTCCCGTTGCTGCATCGTCGTCCGCACTCCCGAATGGGCAGGAGCCGAACGCTGCGCGGATGCCTCGCGCCTGTCAACCGCTGATTGCGCCGTCGTGCATCGTCGCGCAGCCGCTGACCCGCAGCGTCTCGAGCAGCGTGCGCATCGTGAACGGCTTGGCGATGAACGCTTCCTCGCCGTCGCGCAACGGCCGCTGCACGACCGACATGAAGGAATACCCGGACATGTAGATGATGTGCATCGCCGGCCTCTCGCAACGCAAGCGCTCCGCCAACTCCAGTCCGCTGAGGTGCGGCATGACGATGTCGGTCAGCAGGACGTCGATGCAGCCCGAGAACTCCGCATGGATCTGCATCGCTTCGAGACCATCGCAGGCCTCGAGCACGTGGTAGCCCAGGAGGTGCAGGATGTCCGCCACGAAGCGGCGCACCAGCCCGTCATCCTCGACCAGCAGCAGCGTCGCGTCGCTGCGCCAGTCGTCGTGGTTGAGCGGCGTCGTCGGCATGGCCGGCTGCGGCTCCGCCAGCGGAACGGCCACGTCGAGGAGCGCATGCTGGTGCAGCATCATCTGCATGGCGCCTCAGCGTTGCCCGCGCAGCGCGGCGGGCCCCTTGCGCGCCGGTTCCGGCGCGATCTCGTCCGACGGCCGCGCGTGCACCGTCCCGGCCGGCTGCCCCACGAGCGCATCGCCCAGCATCGGCTCCGGCGGCGGCTGCGGCGGGCGCGCGTACTGCGAGTGCCCCACCAGCGTCGCCCACTGCTCCCCCATGCGCGCCCCGATGTGCTCGAGCTGTGCGGAGCCCATCTGCTCCTGCAGCCGCGGGAACAGCTCGCCTTCCTCGGCCTCGAAGTGCTGCTGGACCTCGACCGCAAACGATTGCAGCCGCATCTCGAAGCTCCTGCTCGACACGGGCTGGCTGCGCAGCTCCGCCAGGCCGCGCTTGAGCATCCGCTGGTCGTTGCGCACCTCCTCCAGCAGGTCCGGTGCCACGTCCGTGGCGATGGCGTAGAGCACCTGCTCCTCGATGACGATGTGCGCGGCGAGCAGCTCGACGATCTGCTGGAACCGTGCGTACTTCTCCTCAGCATTCAGTCGCGGGCGCACCGGCAGGCCGCTGGGCCACGCAAACGGCGCGCCGCCGACGAGCGCATGCGCCAGGCCGGTGCGACCGTGCGTATTCAAGACCATGGAGACGTTGTCGAACTGCTCGGCGCTTCCCGCCGTCGACTCGCGCCCGACCCCGATGGCGCCGTCCGGACGGTACGTATGCGTTCCCTGCACGCACATCTGCGCCGACAGCTGCTCCGCGTCCAGGCCGACATGGGTGCGCCCGTCTTCGAGATGTCCTGCATAATCGCGGAATTGCCGCCCAGGGACGGCCTCCGGACGGTGGCCATCCAGTTCTGTCGGTGGCGGCTCGGCCACGCGCACGCGCTCCGATGCCGCCGTGACGGCGTACGCGTCGACCGGGAAGGCGTCGCGCGCGTTCTGCACGCCGATGACCACGCCGTCCTGCGTCTCGCGCAACTCCTGACCGACAATGGCGAAAGCTGCTTCGCTCGCCGCGTCGTCGTCGAGGTCAGGCAGCGGCGGCGGGATCTCCTCCAGCGCGGAGCCAGCTTCCATCTCGTCAGTCAGTTGCTGCAGCAACCGGCGAATCTCGCGGTGTTGACCACTCAGCAGCTTGATGGCGTTCATCGGCAACCCCGTCGACGCAAAGGCATGGTCGTAGCGCGGTGCGCCGGAACGTTCCGGGCACCTGCGCAGCGCGCCAAAGCAAGGTCGATGGGTACATGATAGGCCGCTCGGGGCCCAAGGCAAGCAGCATGTGCCGGCTACGGGCCACCGATCGGGACAGTCGGAATGATGAAAATCGCCGTCTTGTTGGCAGGTTGCGCTTGGCTGTCCTTGACTTGGGCCGAGAAGAAGAAGCCCTTCAAGGTCAAGGTGCTAAGCGGAACCTTGAGTTCGAAGACAAGGCTCGCATCCGAGACGCCGCCGCTCAGCGTCCCGTCGTCCGCCAGCGTCAAGCCCGCAGGAATGCCGGACTTCGGCACGAAGCTTTTGAGCGCCGCAGGCAGCTGGATCTCGCTCCAATGGTAGGGTTTCTTGCCGCCGGTCGCCTCCAGCTTGGTGCTGTACGGCACCGGGATCTTGTCGACCACGACGATGAGCGGCAACACAATGATCTTGATGATGAAAAGGTCCAGCTGCTGCGTTCCGACGATCTGCAGCGGCGCAAGGCCGATCGGCAACTTGAACGTCTTGACCGCGTTCAGCGTCTGCGGGCTGTTGTCCAGCACCTTGAGATCGAACGTAAAGTCGCCATCCGCCGTCGGGGCGCCCGTCAGGTTGCCGTCCGTCGACAGCGTCATGCCAGGCGGCAACGTGCCGGAGGTGACGCCCCAGAAGTAGGGCGTCGTGCCGCCCTGCGCGTCGAACTTCTGCGTGTACGCCGTGCCCTCGGTCGCCTGCTTGAGCGGCGAAGCCGTCGTGATCACAAGCGTATTCGAGTCCTCGATCTTGAGCACGAACGCCGCGGTCACCTCGGTCTTGGCAGCGTCGGTGACCTTGATTTGCAGCGAGAATGCGCCCGGTTGCGTGCCGCTGCCGCCGAGCGTGCCGGTCGCATCGAGCGTGATGCCCGGAGGCAACGTGCCCTGCGACACGCTCCACGCGTACGGCAAGACGCCGCCGCTGGCTTCGAGCTTGAGGCTGTAGGGCTTTCCCTTGACGCCGGGAGGCAAGTCGGTCGTCGTGATGGCCAGCGGCGCGACCGCGCACTTGCCGGCGACGCAGGTGCTGCCGTCCTTGCAGTCCTTGTCGGTCAGGCACTCGACGCACACGCCGGTCGCACATTGCGTCCCGGTGGGGCAGGCTTCCTGAACGAAACCGCTGCCATCGGGCTTGCAGACCAGGCGGTCGACGCCGACGCAGCCCGCCATGTTGGCCGGGCACACCGTCGTGTCGCCGAGGCTGCCGCTGTCGCTGTGCGCGTCGCCTTTGGTGGCGGCGGCGCTGACACCCGCGGGCATCGGGTCCTCGCCGCACGCAACGAGGAGCAGGCAACCAAGGAGGACCAAGGGCTGGAGGCAATGGCGCATGACCGGCTCCCAAAAGCGCGCGGACACGGTCCGGGCGTGCGAAAGCCTAGCGGTGCCGCGAATTGCGTGCAAGTCGCCGGCGCTACCAGCCGCCCAACGTCGTCGGCAGACCGGCCAGAATCCACACGTGGTAGCTGGCGATCTGCGCAGCGCCCAGCCAGGTGACGAAGATGCAGCGCTCCGGTGTGCAGCCCTGCTTCAGACGCA
>CAIXAA010000655.1 GCA_903917305.1 uncultured Myxococcales bacterium
GGAACTCGCCAAGGATTTGCTGTACTTGAGCCGCCAGTGGGCGCACATCACGCAGAAGTTCGACACCTCCAAGGGCCCGACGCTGCTGTATGCGGAGCGCAGCCTGCCCGTGCGCTTCGTGCGCGACTACTTCACCAAGGACATCGAAGAGGTGGTGATCGACGACGACGCCACGCTGCACGAGGTCGGCGAGTTCCTGCAAGTGCTGATGCCGCGTGGTCTTTCCGCGGTGGTGCGCTACGCCGGCGACGTGCCGCTGTTTGCCCGCTACGGCATCGAAGGCAAGGTCGACGACGTCTTTGCGCGCCAGGTGTTCCTGCCGTCCGGCGGTTCGATCGTCATCGATCAGACCGAGGCGATGGTGGCGATCGACGTCAACTCCGGTCGCATGAAGGAGAAAGACATCGAGGAGACGGCGCGCGCCACGAACATCGAGGCGGCGCAGGAGATTGCGCGGCAGATGATCCTGCGCGACATGGGCGGCCTGATCGTCGTCGACTTCATCGACATGCGCGAAAAGAAATACGTTCGCGAAGTCGAGCAGGCGATGAAGGACGCCTTCAAGGACGACAAGGCGCGCACCAAGATCGCGCACATCAGCGATTTCGGGCTGATGGAGATGTCGCGGCAGCGCATCAAGAGCTCCGTGAACAAGGGCGCTTTCGATGCCTGCCCGCACTGCAGCGGCACCGGTCGGCTGCGGGCGATGGACAGCGTCGGCATGTCGATCCTGCGGCGCATCTACGAGCTCGTCGCGCAGAAGAAAGTTCGCTACATCATTGCGATGGTGCCGCCGCAGACGGCGCGCTACCTGCTCAACGCGCGCCGCACGGAGCTCGCGGCGGTCGAGCGCCAGTACCACATGAACATCGAGATCGTGCCGGTGGACGGGATGACCGCCACGCAGGTGATTCTCGAGCACATGGAGGACATTCCGCACGAGACGGGCGCCGAGCGCTCGGACCGGCACAAGCTGCTGCGCGTGACGCAGGAGCTGGACCTGGTGCGCAACCAGTTGATCAAGCGCGAGGAAGTGAAGATCCAGCTCGAGGCTGCGGCCCTGCAGCGCGGCGCCAAGGTCGACTACGCGGAGCTGTACAAGGAAGTGCGCGAGATGGCGCCGCCGGAGGATCAGCTGGAGTCGCGCAGCCGTCGGCGGCACGTGGAGCCGGCCCCGGCGCCGATCGCCGTGGTGCAGCCGATCGTGCAGGCCGAGACCTACCCGGAACTGGAGCCCAAGCGCGGTTTCTGGTCGAAGATCATGGACTTCTTTGGCGGTGCGGAGCCGGCCAAGCCCGAAGCCCACGTCGTGGAAGCGACGGCTGCCGTGGTCGCAACACCGGCCCCGGCTGCCGGCCAGCCGACGCCGCAGCGCGATCGTCCGGACCGCGGTGAGCACCGCGGGCGTGGCGATCGGCCTGAGCGCTTCGAGCGGCGCGACCGTCCGGATCGCGGCGAGCGGCCGGATCGCGGCGAACGACCGGATCGGGCCGAGCGGCCGGATCGCGGTGAGCGGCCGGATCGGGGCGAACGGCCGGATCGCGGCGATCGCCCGGAGCGTGCCGATCGCGGTCGCGTCGCGGCGCGACCCGGTGAAGAGCCGGCCATCGCCGCCCGTCCGGCGGCCGTCGAGGCCGCACCGGCGCGCGAAGAGAATGGCGAAGAAGGCGATGTGCGCCGCGGTCGCCGCCGTCGCCGTCGCCGTGGTGGGCGCAGCGAGGGCGACACGACGCAGGTGGCCGGCGCGGCAGGCGAAGTCGCCGGCGCGCAGGACGAAGACGAGACCTCGGATGTGGCCGCGGACACGGCCGCGGAAACGGGCGAAGAAGCCGTCGGCGCCGCGCCTGACGAGTCGGCCGAGGCCGCCCAGGGCGATCCGGCGCGCCGTCGTCGCCGCCGCGGTGGCCGTGGCGCAGAGCGCGGCCACGATGCCGCAGCCGCGCATGCCGAGGCCGAAGAAGGCGAAGCATCTCCCCAAGATGCCGTCGAGGCCGCTGCCGCTGACGGTGCTGCTGCCGAGGGTGAAGCGGTGGCTCCTGCCGCATCGGCGGATGAGGCTGCGACGCCCGCCGCGGTGCTCGAAGAGGCGCCCGCCGAGGAGGCCGCGGCGGCTGCCGACGAGTCGGTGGACGCGCGCAGCCTGATGCAGGCCGAGATTGCGCGGCTGCGCATGGAGCAGGCCCAGTCCGAAACGCCTGCTGCCGCAGCGGAAGAGGCTCCGGCCGCCGCGGCGCCGGAAGCGCCGGCGGAGCCCAAGCCGGCCTCCAAGCGCTTCGTGGTCGATCTGCGAACCGGATCGCGCTAGGCAGCGCAAGGGGCGGCGATGTCTGAACCCCTGGGCAGCGGGGCGCAAGCACAGGCCGCCGCGGACGCCGCTGCGCAGGCTGCACGGCCGGGCGGGCGCGGCTACGCCGGCGGTGTCGTCCTCGTTGTCGATGACGATGCGTCGAACCTCTCGAGTGTGCAGAAGATTCTGCAGCGCGAAGGGCTCGACGTGCTCGGGGTGTCGGACGGTCGCGAGGCCCTGGCCATCCTGCGGCGCGAGCGCGTGGCGGTGCTGCTGACCGACCTGATGATGCCCGGCGTCGACGGGATGGAGCTGCTGCGCGCCTGCCAGACCACGAGTCCAGGCACGGCGGTCGTGGTCATGACGGCCTACGGCACGGTCGAGACGGCCGTGGCGGCGATGAAGGAAGGCGCCCACGACTTCATCACCAAGCCGCTGCGCCGCGCCGATGTGGTGCGCGCGGTGATGCGCTCGATGGATCGCGCGGCGCTGCACTTCGAAAACATGAGTCTGCGTGAGGAGTTGGAGCGCGCGGGCCGCAGCCGCGACATCGTCGGCACCAGTCCGGCGATCCGCCGGGCGGTGGAGCTGCTCGAACAGGTCGCGCCGGCGCGCACCACCGTGCTGCTGCAAGGCGAAAGTGGCACGGGCAAGGAGGTGGCGGCGCGTGCGCTGCATCGCCTGAGCGGTCGCAAAGGGCCGCTCGTTGCCGTCAATTGCGCGGCGATTCCGGAGAATCTGCTGGAGTCGGAGCTGTTCGGCCACGAGCGCGGCGCCTTCACGGGCGCGGTCGCCGCGACGCTGGGCAAGTTCCAGCAGGCCGATGGCGGCACGCTTTTGCTCGATGAGATCGCGGACTTGCCGCTCGGCTTGCAGGCCAAGCTGCTGCGCGTGCTGCAGGAAGGCGAGGTGCAGCGCGTCGGCTCCGCGGTGCCGATGCGCGTCGATGTGCGCGTCGTGGCGGCGACCAACCGCGATCTGGAAGCCGAGGTGGCCGCAGGGCGTTTTCGCAGCGACCTGTTCTACCGCCTGCACGTGATCTGCGTGGAGATGCCGGCGCTGCGCGAGCGCGGCGAGGACATTCCGGGGCTGGCGCAGCACTTCCTGCGGCGCTTCGCGGCTGTCAATCACAAGGGATTGCTGGTGATTTCGCCAGAGGCGATGGCGGCGCTGCAGGCCTACACCTGGCCGGGCAACGTGCGCGAGCTGGAGAACGCCATGGAGCGCGCGGTGGTGCTGGCGCGCGGCGACACCATCGGTCCGGGCGATCTGCCCGAGCGGATCGTGCGCGCCGAGGGCGGCAGCCGCATCCTGACGATCTCGGTCGGCACGCCGCTCGAGGAGATCGAGCGCCTGGCGATCGCCGAGACGCTCAAGCTCACCGGCGGCGACAAGCGGCGCGCCGCGCTTTTGCTGGGCATTGCCGTGCGCACCATCTACCGGCGCCTCGGCGAGCAGGGCGGGCCGCGCTGACGGTGCGGCAGGAGCAGCGCATGACCCAAGCTATTGTTTCGTCGTCTGTTTCCCAGCATGCGCCGGTGGACCACCTGGGCCGACCCCAGCTCCCCGCGTCGCAAGGCGCGTCGCTCGCGGATGCGCTCGATTCTGCGCATCCCGGGGTGATCGCTGCAGAAGTGAGTGCGTGGTTCAAGGCGGGTGGCCGGTCGGATGGCCTGGCGCGTGGCCTGGCTGCCTGGCTGGCGCGGCGCGATGGCGCGGCGCTCGACCCGTGCCTGCCCGCGATCGCCGATGGCGCGCGTGCCGCGGCCGATGCCGAGCCGCACCGCGCGGCGCTGCCGTGGATCGTCGCTGCGCAACTGGCCGGCGAACGGCTGCGCACTCCGGCGGAAGCCGGCGTGGACATGGCCGAAGTGGTTGGCAGTTGTGACGCGTTGGGCGCCGCCGTGGCCGCGCGCCAGGGCGCCGAGGCGCAGGCCGTGGCGCGCGCGGCGCTGGCGGCCGGCACGGATCTGGCGACGCTCGAAGCGTGGCTCCTGCGCCTGGCTGCTGCCTTTCCGGGCGATGGCGGCGTGGCGGCGATCGCGGTGCTCAAGCTGTGCGATCTCCGCGCTGCGGCAGGCGATTCCGGCCTGGAGCCCCTCTACGTCCAGATGGCCGGCGCCCTGGCGCAGCGGCCCGAGCAGCTCGCCTACACCCGGGCGCACGCGGCGCGCATGGCGCCGCTCCTGCCGCGGCTGGCGGCGATGGCTGCCGCGGAAGATCCTGAAAAGCAACGGGTGTTCGTCGAGCCCAAGTTCCGCGTGCACCTGCTCGGCAACCGGCCGGACGTGGCCTGGAAAGCGATGGTCAAGGCGCTGGAGTTCGGCGTGCCGCACGCGCTGCTGGCCGGATCGGTCAGCCTGGCAGCGGCGGAGCGGATCCTGCGCTTCGACCCGCAACACGAACACGATGAATCTGTTGTCGAAGGTTGGGCGGATGCCGGGCACCTGATGGTGCTGGCGTCCGCGGTGCGCCAGCTGCGCCAGCGCCTGCCCGCGGCCGAATGGTTGGGGCTGCTGCTGTTTGCGGCCGGGCTGGTGCAAGCCTCGGGCGAGCTGGACGCGCCGGAGAGCCAGCGCGAGCCGCTGCCGGAGCCGGAAGCGCTGCACCAGACCTGGGATCATGGTCCGGAGATCGCCAAGATTGTTGCGTTCTTGGGCGCGGGCCAGAGCCAGCGTGCCATGGCCGTGCTGCGCGGGTACCTGCTGCTGGTGCTGCCGGAGCAGCCGCTGTGCCGGCAGCTGCTGGAGGCGGCGCTCGCCGCGCCGATCGGCGATCCGCTGCAAGCCGCGCAGGCGATCGCGCTGATGGCCGCGGCGATCGATGAGTTTCACGCCCTCTCCCAGCACCCGGATCGCGCGCTGCCGCTGTGCGCCGCGCTGCGGGTCCTGCCGGCGCCGCGCCTTGCCGGGCAGCGCTACCGCCTGGCGCTCGCGGCGCTCGATGGCGGCGTGCAGCGCCACCTCGTCGGTGCCGGGCCAAACTAACTGGACGGAGCCGCCAAGCTCCGGTTGCAGTTGCTAAGCAACGGGCCTATCATCCCGCGCCTTTCCGCGCTGGAAAGGCACCGCAATCAACTTTGGATGAGGCACCGTCATGTGGACACGACGCTCTATCTCCGCTTGCGCCACGGCTGCACTGTGCGCCGCGCTGTTGCTGCCGGCGGGCTGCAAGAAGAAGGAAGAGGCCAAGAAGGCCGAGGCGCCCGCAGCCGCTGCCGCGCCGGCACCCGCTGAGGCCGCCAAGCCGGCGCCGATCGCGCTGCTGCCGGACGTGGAACTGGCCGCTGGTGAAGGCATTGCCGGCTGGCTGTCGCTCAAGTCGATCGGCGCGGCATTCGACGTCGCCGAGGCCGTGGGTGGCAAGGTCGGCGCCGTTCCGGCCGGCGGCTCGCTGCGCCAGGGCGCGTATGACCAGCTGACGACCCTCCTGATGAGCGTCGGCATCACCGGCCACGACTGGCTGGACAAGACCCGCCCGGTTCACGTGGCGTTCCAGGACGAGAAGCAGCCCGACGCGGCCCCGGGTGCGGTCGCTGCGCCCGTGGATCCGCAGACCGGCGTCTTCGTCGTGCTGCCGATCACCGACAAGGCCAAGACCTTGGCGGCGATGGCTGCGGCCAAGAAGGGCGCCGAGGCGGATGGCCACGAGGCGATGCTCGCCGCGGGCGGCAAGAACCTCTACGTCGACTTCTCCGGCAACAACATGGTGCTGACGCTGGCCAAGGATCGCTTCGCCAAGGTCAAGCCGTTCGTCGAGCGCATCACGAAGATCGAAGTGCCCGCGCTGGTCTACTTCGGCATCTCGGTCGAGGATGTCGCCAAGACGCGCCAGAAGGAACTGGATGCGTTCATGGGCCAGATGGAGCAGATGGGCGCCACGATGCCGGGCGCCACGGCCGGTCAGCCGCAGGTGATGGCGGCGTATGGCAAGATGATGCGCGGCTGGGTCACGGATCTGACCCGCGTCGAGCTGCTCATCGGCGCCGACAAGGACGCCACCCGCCTGGAAGTCCGCATGACCGCGAAGGACGGCAGCAAGCTCGCCACGCGCCTCAACTCCGGCAAGGGCCGCACGCCCAAGGATTCGCTGGCCCTGCTGCCCGCGAACAGCTACCTGAGCTTCGGCGCTTCGGTCGACCCGGCCTCCTCCGAGGGTTCGCTCGACGACTCGCTGCCGATGGTCAAGGACCTGCTCAAGCTGGACGACGCCGCCTACACGACGTTCGTGAACGACGTGAAGACGGCGGTCAAGCTGCAGGACGGCACGTCGGCCATCGCGCTCTACCCCGACGGCAAGGCGGCGGTTGGCGCGCTGATCGTCGCGGGCAGCACGGACGGCGACGCGGCGCTCAAGGCCACCAAGCACATCGTGACCAGCCTGATTGCCAAGGTGATTGCTGATCAGAAGGCGGCGGCCAAGGCGGCCAACCCGGACGCGCAGGATGACCCGAAGCTCGCGATCGTCGAGGGCGCCGTCAAGGAAGGCAAGATTGACCCGATCCTCACGGCTTTCGGCCCGATCGCCAAGGAGATGGGCATCACCCTGACCGCCAACACGGTCAAGGCCGGCGATGCGACCTGCGACGTGCTCGATGCCGCGATGGACTGGGCCAAGCTCGGCGCGCAGGGCGGCGAGGATGCCAAGAAGGGCGAGAAGCTGCTGGGCGACAAGGCC
>CAIXAA010000656.1 GCA_903917305.1 uncultured Myxococcales bacterium
ACGACGTTCAAGATCTACCTGCCGCGCGTCGCGGCGGAGCAGCCGGCGACGGTGGCGGGCGTGCCCATCGTGCCGGCGACGGGGCAGGGGCGCTGCGTGCTGGTCGTGGAGGACGAGGAGCTCGTCCGGTCCGCCACGTGCAAGATCCTGACGGCGCGTGGTTATCTCGTGCTCGAAGCGTCGAGTCCGGCCGAGGCGCGGCAGCGCTGTGCGGAGCATGTCGGTCCGATCCACCTGCTGCTGTCCGACGTCGTGATGCCGGGCATGAACGGGCCGGAGATGGCGGAGCAATTGCGCAAGAGTCGTCCAGAGTTGGCGGTGCTGTTCATGTCCGGCTACACCGATGCGACGATCGTGCACCACGGCGTGCAGGGCGCGCGCGTCGCCTTCTTGCCCAAGCCGTTCACGCCGGATGCGCTCGCGGCGAAGGTGGCGGAGGTGCTGGAGGCCGCGGCGCCGCAGCCCGGCGCGGGGCAGTAGCCGGGCAGTCGCCTCGCCAAGTCAGTGCACGACGCCCGTTTGCGTCAAGGTCTGCAAAAGCGCTTGCGCCATCTGCAGATGCATCGCCGGGCGCGGGTGGCTGTTGTCGAGGAACAGCCGGTCGTCTGGGATGCCGTCCGGCACTTCCGCCTCGAACAAGCCCTCCATGTCCACGAGCGTGACGCTCGGCATGTCGCGCGCCAGCTGGCGCACCATGTCGTTGAACGCGCCGATGGCACGCGCTGGGCAAGCGTCGGTGTCGCGCGCCTCCAGATAGGACAGCCGCGCCCTCTGCAGATCGCCCAGCTTTTCAAGCGCTTGCGCCAGGCGGTAGTGCAGGCCGGCCGCCTCCGGATGGGCAACCAGGGCGGTGGACAGGAGCTTCTCGGCCTTGCGCGCATTGCCGGCCTGGATCAGCGCACCCGTGCTGGCGATCAGCGCCTCCCCGGCTGCCTGCGCACCCGGGCCCGCGAAGTGCGTCGCAAAGGGAGGAAAGCGCAGGTTGGACGGCACCGTGGCCAGCACCAGCCGCACGTTCTTGGCCTGGCAAGCCCGCGCCAGCGCCTCCAACCGCGCCTTGGCCGTCTGCACCAGCTGGGCGCGCTCCACCTCTCCCGTCAGCAGCGAGGCTTGGGTCACGAAGGGCGCCCGCAGCGACGCATCGCGCTCTCGCGATTGTTGCAGCGACAGGCCGGTGCCGCGCGAGCGCAGCCAGCCCTCCAGCACCTCCACGATGCGCAAGCTGGCCAGCCACGAAGGCATTCGCTGCGTCTGACGTGCGAGGTCGGCGCGCAGGTCGGCCTCCAGGTGCTCGCTCGTGCCGAGGTTGGCGAGCACCGCATCCGGCGAAAACTGCAGCACTTCTTGGCCAACGCGCGTCGCGCGCTCGCTGGCGAAGGTGCGCGCGCCGCAGTTGAGGACTTCGTCGCCGCGCCCCGGCCGCTGCTGGCGCAGCAGATCCTGCAGCAGCTCCGGATACGCCCGCAGCGGCGTCGCGAACTCATTGCCGCGATGCCCCCACGTGACCGAGTCGCCGACCGCGAAGATGCGCAGATTTGCGGGCTTGCGCGCGAGCGCAAACGCTTGCGTGTGCCAGGTGCGGCGGTTGCCGGGCGCCACGACGACCTGGTCGCCGTCGCGCTCAAAGACCTTGAGTTTGGGGTCGAATCCCGCCTCGTACGGATTGCCCGGAGCGTGGTAGCCGACCGCGCGTAGGATGCCCTCGCAGAGGACGAAGGGCGCAAAGCCAATGGCAAGGAACGCCAAGACGCCCAGCAAGCGTTGGCGGATTCCAGGCTTGGGACCAGGCTCACTCGACACGACAGCCCAGCCTGGCGCCAATGTCGTCCAGCGTCGCCTGGTTCACCTCGAGGCGCAGCAGCTCGATGGCCTCCGCCCGCGTCATCAGGCCTTGCCGGATGAGCTTGGACATCTCGACGTGGTAATGCGTATATCCGTAATATCGCATCGAATTGTGCGCGGACAGGAAGTTGAGCGAGCAGTTCGTCGACTTGCCCGGGTAGCTCTGCACCGGGTATTTCCAGTTCAGTTCCCGCTGGATGAGCGCCACGTACTCGTCCGGGTGGCTGTCGAGGAACCAGTGCGGCGAGAGCACGACCGCCTTGTGCTTCTTCTTGGCGCGCGCCACGACCTCCTCCATCGACGTGGGGAAGTCCTTGAATTTCGGGTCATCCTTGAGCGTTCCCAGGAACGCCTTGGTCGCCTTGCCCATCGACTGGTATTCCGGCGCGTCGACGTTGCAGGCGCACTTGGTCATCACCCCGGGCCGCGTCGATTGACCCTTGGTCCAACCGGCAATGATCAGCGGGATCTCGAACTTCGCCGCAATATCAAACGTCAGCTGCATGTACCACATGGAGCACGGATGGCAGATCACCGCCTGCGAGCGCGTCTCGACCATCTTGCGGAACAGCGCCTTCATCTCGTTGGTGCGGTAGAACACAAAGTCGACGCCGAGCGCTTCGACCGCGTTGTTCACGTTCTCGATGGCCTCGGGCGTCTCGAAGCCGTGATCGAACATGAACGCCAATGGATTCATGTGGTAGCGCCGCTTCATGTAGTACAGCGCCGCCGTCGAGTCCTTGCCGCCGCTGCACATGACGAGGCAGTCGTGCTTGGACTTGCCGCGGTATTTCGCCAGCATGCGCACGAAGTCGGTCTCGAGGAAGTCGTCTTGCGGGACCTCCGCCTTGAAGACCTCGGTTGCGCTGCACACGCTGCACAAGCCCGCATCATTCAAGGTGATGTCCGGCGGGCTCTCCGAAAGGACGCAGCGGGTGCACATCCGCCTCTCGATGCTCAATGCCACGTCAGCCTCCGACCTCGACCAGCAGCCGCCACGCCGCCTCGGCGCGTTCCTGCACCACGACGCGGTGCCCTTCCTCGTCCAAGGCCTCCGGAACATGCGCGATCGGCTCGCCGTCGTCCACCAGAATCTCCAGCAACTGCCCAGCATCCATGCATTCCAGGCGCACCAGCGCGCGCGCGGAGTTGGCCGGGCAGCGCACGCCGCGCAGGTCCAGGTGCTCGTCCGGCTCGCGTTGGCGGGTCATGGGTGGCTCCGCAGGGTGCGCACGGCCTCTTGCAAGGCTGCTGTTGCGTTGGCGATCTCTTCGGTGGTCGTCCACTTGGACAGGGTCAGGCGCAGCGAGCTGTCGGCATCTTGCGGCGACAAGCCCAGGGCCGTCAGGACGTGGCTGGGGCGCGTACTGCCTGATGCGCAAGCGGATCCGCGCGAGGCGCGCACGCCCAGGCGGTCCAGCGCCGCGACGAGCGCGCGGCCGGAGCAGCCGGGCAGGCACACGTTGAGGTTCGTGCACAACCGGTTGCCGCGGGGACCGTTGAGGCGGGCGCCGGGGATCGCGTCCAGCACCATTGCCGCGAGGTCGTCGCGCAACTTCGCAATCGCAATGGACTCTTCGGTGGATCCCAGCGTCACCGCGCTCCCCAGTCCCGCAATCCCCGGCGTGTTCAACGTGCCGGCGCGCAGCCCGGACTCCTGCCCGCCGCCGCGCAGCAGCGGCTCCAGGTGCAGCCCGGTGCGGATGCGCAGCGCACCGATGCCCTTGGGACCATGGATCTTGTGCGCGTTGACCACGATCAGGTCCGCCGGCGGCGGCGGCATCCTCGTGAACGACTGGCAAGCGTCCGAATGCAGGGGCACGCCCTGCTCGGCGCAGATGGCGGCGATGGCGGCAATTGGCTGCAACGTCCCGATTTCATTGTTCGCCTGACCGACCGAGACGAGCACCGTCTCCGGCCGCAGCGCACGCCGCACGTCCCCCGGATCGACAAAGCCCTCGCTGTCGACCGGCAGCCGGGTCACCTGCCAGCCTTGGGTCTCCAGCCACGCGCAAGGCGCCAGGACGCTGGCGTGCTCGATCGCCGACACGACGAGGTGGCGCTTGCCCGCCGGCGCCGCCCAGGCCGTCCCCAGGATCGCGAAGTTGTTGGCTTCCGTCCCTCCGGAGCAGAACACGATCTCTTCAGGTTGGGCCGCGAGCGCGTCGGCCAGGATCCCGCGTGCCCTCTCCACCGCGCGCGCCGCCGTCCGGCCGTGCGCATGCGTCGCCGCCGGATTGCCGAAGTGTTCCGAGCTGTACGGCGCCATCGCCGCGAGCACGCGCGGGTCCGGCTGGGTCGTCGAGGCGTTGTCGAGGTAGATGGGCGTCATGTCACCTGGTTCGCGGTCGGCCACGCTACCCGCGGTCGCCCTGCCGGTCAAGGCAGCGAAAAGCGTGCACGCTGGCATTGTGGCGGATGTGCGCTCGGCTATGATGCGGCGCGGAGGCAAGGCATGCGGTTCCTGGACCGGCTCAAGGACTTCACGCGCCTGGTGGCCGCGACCGTCACGCGCGTGCTGCTGCGCGTCGGGCTGGTGTTGGTCTACGTGGTGGGCATCGGCCTGACGGGACTGGCGATGGCGCTGTTCGCGCGGCGCCGCTTTGCCGCCTACCGCAGCCGCGCGGAGGGCTACTGGATGGAAGCCCAGGGCTGCAAGCCGACCTTGGAGGACGCGAAGCAGCAAAGCTGATGGATGGCGCGCACGCATGAAGCTCTGGTATCTCTTGAAGGAAGCCGTCCACTTCGTGCGTCGGCGCAAGGCCTATGTGCTGGCGCCCGT
>CAIXAA010000657.1 GCA_903917305.1 uncultured Myxococcales bacterium
CGGCGCGATGAAGCTGGACGTGAAAGGCCTGAAAAACGAAACGTTTGGCGTGCACCTCTCGGGCGCGAGCGCCGCGGAGCTGGCGGGCGACGTCACTAGGCTGACCGTGGATGTCTCAGGCGTGGCGAGCGTGAAGGCGCAGGATCTCAAGGCCCACGAGGCCCAGGTGCACCTGAGCGGCGCAGGCAGCGTGGCGGTCTTCGCGGATCGGGCGGTCGACGCGCACATCTCGGGCGCGGGCAAGATCGACGTGTGGGGCAAGCCGCAGAAGATCGAGAAGGAAATCAGCGGGATTGGCGTGCTGCAGACGCACTGAGCCGGCAGGCGTCGCTCATTCGCCCAGGTACGCCGCCTGGACCCGCGAATCCGCCAGCAATTCCACGCCAGTGCCTTCCATGGTCACCGTGCCGGTCTCCAGCACGTAGCCGCGGTGCGCAATGCGCAGCGCCATGCGGGCGTTCTGCTCGACCAGCAGCACCGTCGTGCCCTGCTGGTTCAGCGTCTGGATGACCTCGAAGATGCGCGCCACGATGAGCGGCGCCAGGCCCAGCGACGGCTCATCCAGCAGCAAAAGCCGCGGCTTGGCCATCATCGCGCGGCCCACCGCCAGCATCTGCTGCTCGCCGCCGGAGAGCGTGCCGGCGGGCTGCGTCTTGCGCTCCTGCAGCACGGGAAACAGGCTGTAGACACGCTCGTAGTCCGTCTTCACGCCGTCCGGATCGCGGCGCGTGTAGGCGCCCATCTCCAGGTTCTCTGCGACGGTCATGCGCGGGAAAACCTTGCGACCTTCCGGACTTTGCACCAGCCCGAGCCGCACGATGTGGTGCGGCGCCATCGGCACGATGTCCTGCCCGAGAAACGTCAACTGCCCGGAGCGCGGCTTGTGCAGCCCGCTGATGCACATGAGCGTCGTCGTCTTGCCCGCGCCATTCGCGCCGATCAGCGTCACGATCTCGCCTTCTTCCACGCGCAGCGAGATGCCCTTGAGCACATCGATGGCGCCGTAGCTGGCCGACATGTTCGCGACGTTCAACATGCGTCAGTGCTCTCCGTCCGTGCCGAGATAGGCCTCGATAACGCTGGGATTGTTGCGGATCTCCTCCGCCGTGCCTTCCGCGATGCGCTTGCCGTGCACCAGGACCGTGATGCGGTCGCTGATGCCCATGACGACGCGCATGTGGTGCTCGATGAGCAGCACGGTCACACCACGGTCGCGGATCTGGCGGATGAGGTGCATCAAAGCCACGGTTTCCGAAGGGTTCATGCCGGCAGCCGGCTCGTCGAGCAGCAACAGCCGCGGCTGCGTCGCCAGCGCGCGCGCGATTTCGAGGCGGCGCTGGTAGCCGTAGGGGAGGTTGCGCGACAGGTCGTTGGCGTTCTGGGCCAGCCCAACAAACGTCAGCAGTTCCAGCGCCTTGTCGCTGGCAGCGGCTTCCAGCGCGAGCGTGGCCTGCGAGAACGCGCCGCGCCTTCCGATGTGCACCAGGTACGCGATACCACCCAGCAAGAACGCGCCGAGCAGGATCGCCGGCAGCGCGCCCGCCGGATCCCCAAGCCGCAGCGTCGCCACCAGCGCCAGCAGCATGCCGAGCAAGCCCAGCGGCAGCAGCGTGTCCAGCCGCCGCGACGGATGCGTCCACGGCTGCGTGTGGCCCAGGTGGCGATCCATCGCGACCAGCACGTTCTCGAGCACGGTCATGTTGTGGAAAAGGCGAATGTTCTGGAAGGTGCGCGCCACGCCGCGCCGCGCCAGGGACGTCGGCGTGCGGCGCGTCCGCTTCCACACCGCGCGCGCCGCCGCGACGCCCACCGCCGTGCCGACCACCAGCGCCAGCAGGCGCAGCCAGCGCGCCGTCGCCGCCGCGGGTTGCGGAGGCAGCGCATCGCGCAAAACCAGCGCCTCTTGGCGGGTTTTCGCCGTGCCGAGCGTCGTCTTGCCGTCGCCGCTGACCACGAAGAAGCGGCCGACGCGCGGCTCGATGCGCGGCAGGGCCTGCAGGTAGCGCACGGCCTCCTGCGCCATCGCGCCGGCAGAAAAGCCTGGCTCCGCGCGGTTCTTCACGACGGCCAGCCACATCGTGTCGATGTTCGCCGTGGCCAGCAGCGCCATCGTGCCGAGCAGCAGCCCTGCGAGCGCCTGCTGCACAAGGTGGCGGCGGGTCATGGGCTCGCGCACGTCCTCGCCGCCGAGCAGCACTTCACCCGAAGTCGGCTCGTAGATGCCGGTGATTGCATTGAAAAGACTGGTCTTTCCCGCGCCGTTCGGGCCGATGACCGCAGCCACCTCGCCTTCCTGCACCGTGAGATCGACCTCGCTGACGGCGGTGAGGCCGCCAAATTTCAACGTCAGTTTGCGGACTTCCAACAGAGGTGCCGTCATGCAACCTCCGCGGGCGGCTCGTGCAGCTCCTTGGCGATGCGCCGCGACGGCCACAAGCCCTCGGGGCGCAAGCGCATCATGAGGACCAGGGCGGCGCCGAAGATGATCCAGCGCCAGTTCGAGAAGCTGGCCATGACGAAGTTGGAATCGCCGCCGATGGCCTTTTGCAGGACGCGCGTCAGCAACGGCGACACGACGTTGTCAAAGCCCATGAGCAGGAGCGCGCCCATCAGCGCGCCGCGCAAGCTGCCGAGGCCGCCGATGATGAGGCAGCACAAGACCATGACCGAGTAGTTGAAATCGTAGGTGTTCGGCTCGGCGGTGGTGGTCAGGTTGGTGGCGTAGAGCGCGCCGGCCAGACCGGCAAGGGCCGCGCCACCTGCAAAAGCCAGCAGCTTGATGCGCGCCGGATCGAGGCCCATGCATGCCGCCGCCAGCTCGTCTTCGCGCAGCGCAACGAAAGCGCGGCCCAGCCGCGACCGCTCCAGCAGGCGCAGCAGCACGACGGCCGCGACCAGGGCGAACAGGGCGAAGGCGTAGATGGCCTTCTCGGCGCCGATCGTGTCCTTGACGAAGACCGGAAGCCAGGGTTCTGCAATGGGATTCAGGCCGCGCGGACCGTCGGTGATGTTCTCGAGGTTCAGCAGGACGATGCGCATCACCTCGCCGAAGCCGAGCGTCACGATGGCCAGGTAGTCGCCGCGCAGCCGCAGCGTCGGCGCGCCGAGCAGCAGACCGGCCGCGCCCGCCATCACCGGCGCGACGAGGATCGCGCCCCAAAAACCAAGTTGGAACGGATACTTCTCGACGGTGAGCACGCCGGTGGTCATCGCGCCGATGGCGAAGAACGCAGCGATGCCGAGCTGCAGCAGGCCCGCATAGCCGACCTGCAGGTTCAGCGCCAAGGCGAGGAGACCAAAGATGAAGATGTTGACCAGCTGGCGATCGAGGCGGATGCCCTGCCCGGTCAACGACTGCACGGCCCAGTCGAGGACCGGGAAGAACGGGTACAGCAGCAGAACGACACGGATCAGCAGCTCGATGCCGCCCTGCTTCTGCAGACGTTGCCAGAGCGCCGCCATCGCCTAGACCTTCTCCCGCGCGGTCGATCCCAGGAGGCCCGAAGGCCGGAAGATCAGGATGAGAATCAGGATTCCGAACAAAACCGCCGGCTGCCATTGCGCGCCGATGAACTGGTCCGAGTAGGCGCGCACGAGGCCGAGCAGGAGGCCGCCGAGCACGGCGCCGGGGATGTTGCCGATGCCGCCGACGACCGCCGCCGTGAAGGCGTAGAGGCCGTTCTGGTAGCCCATCTGGTAGTGGATCGTGTTGATGTACAAGCTGTAGATCACGGCGGCGAAGCCCGCGAGGCCGCCACCGACGAGGAATGTGGCACCGATGACCTGGTCGACGTCGATGCCCATCAGGCGCGCGGCGGCGGGATCCTGGGCGGTGGCGCGCATGGCCTTGCCGAGCTTGGAGAACCGCACGACGCCGTAGAGCGCGGCCATGACGACGAGCGAAGCACCGATGACCAGGACGTCCTTGGGCATGAGCGTCAGTCCGGAGCCCGCGCCGAGCAGGTTGTGGGCGGGGAGGATGTCCGGGAAGGCCTTGGGCGCCGCGGCCTGGTTGCCGCCGCCGAAGACCTTGAGCGGCATGCCGCCCCAGAAAAGGCCAAGGTTTTGAAGGATGAAGGAGACGCCGATGGCCGAGACGAGCGGCGCGAGCTTGGGCGCCTTGCGCAGCGGCTTGTAGACGAGGCGATCGATGACGTAGTTGAGGCCAGCGCCAAACAGCGCGCAAGTGAGGATGACCAGGCACAAACCGCCGGCGAGGCTGGCGCCGCTGGCGCCCTGGAGGTCGAACAAGCCGACCAGGGTGAGCGCGAGGAAGCTGGTGAGCATGAAGACGTCGCCGTGGGCGAAGTTGATGAACTCCAGGATGCCGTAGACCATCGTGTAGCCGAGGGCCACGAGCGCGAACACCATGCCGTTGGTCAGGCCGATGATGAGTTGTTGCAGGATGGTGTCGAGCAAGGCGCGCGTCCCGCCGGCGAGGGGCCAGCGCGGCGAATGTAGGGGAAGCTTGGCGGATCGGCAAGCAAAGGCCGTGCGACGGCTGTTCGGCGTCCTGTTACGCGCCGACCAGAGCGCGCGCCGCCGCCGTGCCGAGGTACCCGGCGACGAGGCAACCGACGAGCGACGACGCGACGTACACGGCAGCCATGCCCCAAGCGCCCGTGTCGATGTACTGCATCGTCTCGAAATTGAAGGTGGAATACGTCGTGAAGCCGCCCATCACGCCTGCCGTCAGGGCCAGGCGCACGGTCGGGGACAGCAGCTCCGTCGCCGTGCCGACCTGCATGATCAGGCACAGCAGGAAGGAGCCGAGCACGTTGACGAAGGTCGTCGCCCATGGAAAGGAGCCGGGAGCGCGCAGCAGCCAGAGCGACACCAGGTAGCGCATGCCGCCGCCAAAGGCGCTGCCGGCGCAGATCCACAGGAATCTAGCCACTTACTTGCCACCGAGCATGACGGAGAACTTGAACTTGCCGTTCTCCACGGTGCTGCCGCTCATCGTGGTCAGGGTCGTGTCGCCGTTCGCGTCGAACTTCCAGGTGCCGAGAACGCCGTCCTTCTGCTCGATCGTCGTCATCGCCTGGCGCACCGCCTCACGGTCCTTCTTGCCGGCCTTCTTGAGCGCATCCAGCGCGGCGCGTGCGGCGGCGTAGCCGTAGACCGCATAGGCTTCGGGATCCTGCTTGTACTTGGCCTTGTACGCCTTGACGAACTCCGCGCCCTTGCCGGTCAGCTCCTCGGGCGGCAGGCCGCCGAAGGTGACGAAAGCCTTGCCGTTGACGTTCTCCGGTCCGGCGGCCTGGATGAAGGCGTCCTCGCGGCAACCGTCCGGAATCACGAGCTTGGCGTTCATGCCGACCGCGACGATGTCCTTGGCAATCTGCCCGGCATTGGTCTGCGTCGTGCCGCCGTAGAAGATGAAGTCGGGGCCGAGCGCCTTGATCTTGGTCATGAGCGAGCGATATTCCTGCGCTTTCGGGTCGATGCCCTCGCGGCCGAGGATCTCCAGCTTGTAGTCCGGCGCCGTCGCCACGAACACGTCGGCGATGCCCTTGCCGTACAATCCGCGGTCGTCGAGCACGTAGACCTTCTTGCCGCCCAGCTTCTGGATCCACTCGGCCGCCGCCTTGCCTTGGATGTCGTCCGCCGGAACAACGCGGAAATACGAAACCTTTCCGGTCGGCCGATAGACACCCGGCTCGCCCGCCTCGCCCATGCCGGGCTTGGTCAGGCCCGGATACGTGTTGCCGGGCGAGATCATCACGAGCGACGCCTTGTTGAGGATCGGCATCGCGATCTTCGCCGCGCCTGAGTTGTAAGTGCCGATGTAGAACAGGATATCCGGATCCTTGACCGCCTTGTCGGCGTTCGACGCCTCGACTTCCGGATCCCAGTCGCCCTTCTTGGCGCTGGCGTCGTCCCAGTCCTCGTAGCTGAGGCGGAAGTTGCCGAC
>CAIXAA010000658.1 GCA_903917305.1 uncultured Myxococcales bacterium
GGGCGTGCGCTACAGCGCCCTGGTGCCGAACCTGCGCGGCCTGGAGCGTGCGCGGGAAGCCCACGTCGAGGAAGTGGCCGTCTTTACTGCGGCAAGCGACACATTCGTGCGCAAGAACATCCGCATGACGCTGCGCGAGTCGCTCGAGCACTTCGGACCGGTGGCGGCGCAGGCGCGCGCGGCTGGCATGCGCGTGCGGGGCTACGTCTCGACGGTCTTCGGCTGTCCGTATGAAGGCACGATCCGTCCGCAGCAAGGCATCGAGATCGCAGCAGAACTGTTCGCCATGGGCTGCTACGAGGTCTCGATCGGCGACACCATCGGCGTCGCGACGCCGGGCGACGTGCACCGCTGGCTGGAGGAGGCGGCGCGCAGCCTGCCGATGCACCAGCTCGCGCTGCACTTCCACGACACGCGCGGCACCGCGCTGGCCAACGTCATGGTCGGGCTCGAGCACGGCGTTTCCGTCTACGACGGCGCTTCGGGCGGGCTGGGCGGCTGTCCCTTCGCGCCGGGTGCGAGCGGCAACCTGGCCACCGAGGATCTGGTCTTCGCCCTGCACGGCATGGGCTGCGAGACCGGCATTGATCTCGCGAAGTTGGTGACGGCGACCAGCGTCATCGCCGCGGAGATCGACCACATGCTGCCGGGGCGCTACTACCGCGCCGCGCGCGTGCAGGCGGCCCGGCCAGCGCGGCCGCATGAGCGCGCCGAGAACTTGATCTGAAATGATCCCGGGTTGGCTCGTCTGCTTCTAGCGCGTCAGCGTCAGCAGCATGGCGTAGACGCCGACCACCAGCGCCCCGACCCAGACGACCGCCGCCGCCGTGACCAGGCGCCAACTGGCCGGCGCGTCGTCGGGATCGATCCACGTCGGAACGGTCGGCGCATGCGGGCGGAGCGGGGCCACGGGCGGCGCGGGCGAGTCCGGCAGGGCGTCGACGAAACGAGTGCGCGCTTCGGGTTGCGGCGCCTGCGCCTTGGCGGCCGGCTCGGGCATGGCTTCCACGAAGCGCGTCCGCGCCTCCGAGATCGCCTGCGGCGCGGGCGTTGGGGGGCGCTGCGGCTGCAGCGTGCCGGTAGGGCGCGGCCGCGGCAGGGGATTCGCGGGAATCGGCAGGCGCTGCGACGGGCGCGACGGCGAGAGATCCGGAGCCAGAGCGGGAGCCGGAGCCGGAACCGGAACCGGAACTGGAACCGGAACCGGATCCCGAACCGGAGCCGGAACCGGAACCGGAGCCGGAACCGGAACCGGATCCCGAACCGAAAGCGGAGCCGGAGCCGGAACCGGAGCCGGCGCCGCAAGATCGCCTTGTAGCTCGACTTTCGCCGGCCGCCGCGGCAGCGCCCTCAGCTCGGTCGTCGGCGGAACGTACAGGAAATCGGCCAGCGCTTCGCGGTCGCCGTCCAGCCCCGCGGCGCGCGCCGCATGCAGCAGCGCCTTGCGCAGGGCGCGGGCATTTTCGTAGCGATCGTAGGTACCTGTGCGCGTGGCTTGTTGCAGCACCTGCCGCAGCGGCTCCGGCACGGCCGCCGGATCGGCAGGCAAGAGCGCCTTCAAGATCGCCACAACGCCCTGCAGATCCGCCGTCGTGTCGAGGATGGGGCCCCGCGGCGACCGATCGGCTTGCGCCAGCGGTTGCTGGTACCGCTCGAGCGCCGCCGCCACACCGAACTCCGTCAGCAGCACTTCGCCCGCTTTGCTGATCAGCACGCGGTCCGGCCGCACCGCGCCGTGCACCACGCCCTGCGGCGTGCCGTCCTGCGCCGCGTGCGAGTGGGCATGCGCAAGCGCGGCCGCCAGCTCCGCCGCGATGTGGCACGCCAGCCCGGGCGGCAGCGTTCGCTGCTCCGCCGTCAGCCGCAGCTGCCACTTCGCCAGATCCAGGCCGTCGATGTAGTCGGTGACGAAGAACCAGTGCTCGTCGATGGCGCCTGCGTCGTGCAGCCGCACGATGCCTGGGTGCGACAGCTCGCTGACCGCGCGCAGCTCCGCCGCGAGCAGCGTCCCGAAGCGCCGGTCCTGCCCGTGCGGCGGCAGGAAGCGGTGCACCACGACGGGCCGCTGCACCGCGCCGGGCCCCTGCCGCATGGCCAGGAAAGCCTCGGACGTCGCCGAGCCGCCGAGCCGCTCGCGCAGCACGAAGGGGCCAAAGGACTGGGGCAGCGGTTGATCAGCCATGCGGCGTCGGGGATTGCCTTTCTATTCCATGGAGATGGCGGGTCTGGGCGGGTACGGAGCCTCGAAGCCGGGCGGCGGGAACTGCGCCATGAGGTCCTGCACCTCGCCGGCAATCCTGCGCAGCGTAGCAGGTTCTTCGCGTCCGCGAATCGCACCGGCGATCCAACGGCCGACATGCGCCATGTGCGCCTCGGTCAGGCCGCGCGAGGTCAGCGACGGCGTCCCGATGCGCACGCCGGACGGGTCGAACGGCGAGCGCGGATCGAACGGAATCGAGTTGAAGTTCGCCTCCAAGCCCGCGGCATCCATGGCTTTTGCCGCCTGCTTGCCGGTGGCTGAGAGGCCGGTCGCGTCGAACAGGATCAGGTGGTTGTCCGTGCCGCCCGTCACCAGCGTCAGGCCTTCGTGCAGCAGCGCCTCCGCCAGCGCGCGGCTGTTCGCGACGATCTGGTGCGCGTACGCCGAAAACGCAGGCGTCGCCGCCTCATGCAGCGCCACCGCAATGCCCGCCGTCGTGTGGTTGTGCGGCCCGCCCTGCAGGCCGGGGAACACGGCTTTGTCAATCGCTGCAGCATGTTGCGAGCGGCACAGGATCATGCCGCCGCGCGGCCCGCGCAGCGTCTTGTGCGTCGTCGTCGTGACCGCATCGGCGTACGGCACGGGGCTCGGGTGCGCACCGCCAGCCACGAGCCCGGCAATGTGCGCCATGTCCGCCACCAGCAGCGCGCCCACTTCCTGCGCGATCTCCGCAAACTTCGCGAACTCGATGACGCGCGGATAGGCCGTCGCGCCGCAGACGATGACCGCCGGCTTGAACTCGCGCGCCTTCTGCGCGATGGCGCCAAAGTCCATCAAATGCGTTTTGGGATCAACGCCGTACTGCTCCGCCGTGAAGAAGCGGCTGGTGATCGACACCTTCCAGCCATGCGTCAGGTGACCGCCCGCCGGCAGGCCGAGGCCCAGAAGCCGCTGATTCTCCGCACCTTTGGCGATCAGCCCGCAGTACACCGCCAGGTTCGCCGGCGAGCCCGAGTACGGCTGCACGTTGGCGTGATCGGCGCCGAACAAGGACTTGGCACGCGCGATCGCCAGTTCCTCAATCTCGTCGATGACTTGCTGGCCTTCGTAGTACCGCTTGCGCGCATAGCCTTCGCTGTACTTGTTGGTCAGCACCGTGCCGGTCGCCTGCAGCACCGCGCTCGAAGCGTAGTTCTCCGAGGGAATCAGCTTGGCGGTGTAGAACTGGCGGGCCTCTTCGCGCGTGATGAGCGCCGCGAGCTCCGGATCGGTGGCGGCAAGGGCAGGGCGGTGGTCCATGGTCGTCCTCTCGAAAAGCAGTGTCGTTTTCGTCTTCTGGCGGCGTCGCTAGGCGTGCACGAACGGCGCCGGCGTCTTGGCCCCGTTGGCCACGAAGTGCCCGACGCCGATGCGCATGTCCTGCAGGGCGCAGATGCGGCGGAACACGTCCAGCTCGCGCGCCAGCCCTTCGTCCAGCGACCGCTGCGCGCCGTAGAGCAGCGATTCAGTCACCAGTTCATCGACTTTGCGCGAGCGGTGACCGATGTCGATCTCCGGCAGCGCCGTCGGCGCGCCCGGCACCGGCCCTTCGTTCATCTTGATCCACGGCGTCTTGCCCGCGGCCATGTCCAAGGCGCGCTGCGCAGCCCGGTCGATGACGGCGTCCGCCGGAGCCAGCTCCGCCACCAGACCCAGCGCCAGCGCATCGGCCGAGCCCAGCGGCGTGCCGGTGCGGATGGCCGCCTGCGCCTTGTCCAGGCCAATCAGGCGCGTCAACCGCTGCGTGCCGCCGCCGGCCGGGATGAGGCCGAGGTTCACCTCCGGCAGCGCGCACAGCACCCTCTGGCCTTCCACCGCCACGCGCGCGTGGCAGCCCATCGCCAGCTCCAGCCCGCCGCCAAAGGCGATGCCGGTCAGCGCCGCGACCACCGGCTTGTCCATGCGCTCGACCTGGCGCGCAACGTCCTGCGCCAGCTTGGCAATCGCCCAGCCCTCTTCGGGCGTCTTCACGGCGTTCAAGGCGTTGATGTCCGCGCCGGACACGAAGGCCTTGGTGCCAAAGCCCGCCAGCACCACCGCCGCCACGTGCGGATCCGCCGCCGCGCGCGCGAACGCCGCGGAAAGCTCGTGGTAGGTCGCATGGTTCAGCGCGTTCAGCACCTTGGGCCGCCGCACGCGCACGAGGCGCACGACCTGGGTGCCCGTGCCCGGCAGATCCGACTCGATGAGGTTGGGCGGCGCAAACGGCTTGCCGGCCTCCGCCTGGTCGCGCAGCACCATCGGCACGGAAAAGCCAGGGTGATCAGCGGCATATGCCTTGACCAGCCGCAGCGCCTCCGCGACGCCCAGCTTGTTCGCCAGCCGGCACGGGCCGATCAGGTCCAGCGCCATCTCGATGCACACTTCGTAGTCGCCCAGCGTGACGATGCCGGAGTCGATGATGCCAAAGCAAAGGCCCAGGTAGGCGCCGCGCAGCGCCTCGGTGATGCGCTGGTCCTGGTCCGCTGGCAGCGTCACCGTCTCGCCGCGACCGCACACCGCCCACTTGCCGTCCGTGGCCAGCATGTCGTCCAAAAGCTTGGGCGAATAGAACCAGGAGCCCAGCCGCGTGTGCATCAGGTTCAGCCCGTGCTGCGTGATCGGATTGCCGCCGGTGAGGTTCATCGCGGTGAAGGGACCGACCGTCATGCCCAGCGCAGCGCGCGCCGCGAAGTCGACTTCCTTCACAGTTCCAAGACCTTCTTCGACCGCCAGGCAGGCGGCCTGGAAGATGCCCTCGAAGATCGGATCCGCGGCGTAGCCGTAGCGCGACTTGACCGCGATCGGCACCTTGCCGGTCGCCTCGTAGAAGCGCAGCAGCCAGGCCGTCAGGGCCGGATCGGTCTCGTCGCTGGAGACGATCTCGACGATCGGATTGCGCTCCGCCGGGAAGAAGTAGTGGGCGACGGCGGTGCGCTGGCGCAGGCGCAGCGGGGCGAAGATGCGCTCCGGCTCCAAGTGCGAGGAATTCGACAGGAAAATCGTGTCCGCGCGGCACAGCTTCTCGAGCTGCGTGAAGATGCGGCCCTTGAGCGCCTCGTCCTCCGTCGCCGCCTCCACGACCAGATCCGCAGTCGCTGCGCTGGCATAGTCGGGCGTGAACGCGAGCATCGCCTTCATCGCCTCGGCCTGCGCCGGCTTCCAGGCGCCGGTCTCCGCGCCCTTGTCGATCTTCTTGAACACTTTGGCTTTTCCGCTCGCGAGCGCCTGCTCGCTGACGTCGATGACCGTGACCTGGCCGCCGAACGGCTCCAGCACCTTGGCGAAGTGCAGGGCGATGTCCGGGCCGATCTGCCCTGAGCCGATGACGACGACGTGCGAGATGCTGCGAGAACCAATGATCATCGGCATGAGAGACCTCCAGGCCGGGCGCAGGCAGGGGCGCGGCCGGATGCTTGCTACCAAGGCGCCTCTGGCATTGCAACAGCCCTTGCCACGGCCCCGGCGCCGGCCGACGATGGTGGGCATGCACCTGACCGCGATTCCGAACCTGGCCCTGGTGCCGGCGCACGTCTGGGACGCGCTTGCCGGCGATGACAACCCCTTCATCGAGCACGCTTTTCTTCACGGGCTCGAGACGACCGGCTGCGTGGGGCCGGGCACCGGCTGGACCCCGCTGCACTTGCTGGCCACGTCCGACGATCTGTCGCAGCGGACATTTCGCGAAGGGTGTCAGCTGCTTGGCGCCGTCCCGCTCTACCATCGCACGGATTCCTACGGCGAGTTCATCTTCGATTGGTCGTGGGCGCAGTTCTACCAGCAGCACGGCGCGCCGTACTACCCGAAGCTGACGGCCGCCGTGCCGTTCACGCCGGTGACCGGGCCGCGCATCCTGCTCCCGCCAGACGCGGATCCGGCGGTGGCGGAGGCGCTGGCGGACGGCGTGCGCGATCTGGCGCGCCAGTCGGGGGCCCACTCCGTGCATTGGCTGTTTCTGCAGGAGGACCGGGCGGCTTGGCTCGAACAGCGCGGTTGGCTGCACCGCGTGACGACGCAGGCGCTCTGGCTCAACGACGGCTACCACGACTTCGACGACTTCCTCGCGACGCGAACAGCGCGGATTCGCAAGCAAATTCGGAGGGAGCGGCGCGACGCGCAAGCCTCCGGTCTGGAGCTGACCGTGCTGCCCGGCACCGAGATGGGCGATGCGGAGTGGGCGGCGATCTGGCAGTTGTATCAGGCGAATACGGCGCGCCACGGCTCGGACGCGTACTTGAACGAGGCCTTCTTCCGCCATGTGCGCGAGCAGTTGCCGCACCGCGTCGTGTGCACCTTCGCGCGCGGGCCCGAGGGCTACGTCGCCGGTACGTTCAACTTCGCGAAAGGAAAGAACCTCTACGGCCGCTACTGGGGCTGCCTCGCGGAGGTCCCGTTCCTGCACTTCGAACTGGCGTTCTACCGGCTGATGGAGCACTGCATCACCCATGGTTTCGAGCGCTTCGAGGCGGGCGCCGGCGGCGAGCACAAGCCGCAGCGCGGCATGGCGCTGACGGCCATCCACAGCGCGCACTGGCTGGCGAACGCTCGGCTGGGTGCGGCGATCGAAGCGCACGTGGCGGCAGAGCGCGCCGCGGTGCTGCAAGGCATTGCCGCGACTGGGGATCCGACGCACAAGCACGCGGCGGAGCCGCCGATGGTCAAGGCGGATGGGACTCGCTAGAGTAAGGGCTCCTGAACCAGGGGGAATCGCCATGAGGCACGCCATCCATTCCAGAGCTTGCGTCGCGGGGCTCGTCCTCGGCTGGCTGGCCGCCGGCTGCGGCAACGTCACGGCGGGCAACGGTTTCTATCCGTCCGACGCCGCGGCACCGGGCGATGCCGGGCCCGATGCGGCGCTCGGCGATGCCACCGGCTCCGACACCACGGCGGCCGATGTCCCGCCCGTTGCGGACGCCGCGCCGGCCGATGCCGCGCAGCCGGATGCGTCGCCTGCGGATGTCGTGCAAGTCGACGCGCAGCCTGGCGATACCGCGGTCTACGACGTCGTGAACGTCGATGCGCCGTCGGCCGATGGGGTCCAGAGCGATGCGGTCCAGGTCGACGCCTGGAAGCCGGATGCGTCGCCACCGGATGTGTCCCCCGGCGACACCGGTCCCGGCTGCACCGTCGGTCAGGACTTCGGCTGCCTCAAGACGGAGTACTGCGCCGGAGTGATCGGCGTCTGCGGCGGCACCGGCACCTGCACCACCAAGCCGCAGATCTGCCCGATGATCGAGTCGCCCGTCTGCGGCTGCGACGGCCAGACCTATGGCAACAGCTGCCTCGCGAACAGCGCCGGCGTGACGGTCTCCGCCCCCGGCCAGTGCGGCAGCGGCAATATGTGCGGTGGAATCGCGGGCTTCCAGTGCAAGATCGTCGGCCAGGTCTGCGACATCAAGGGCTGCTTCCCCGACGCCGCCGGCAGCTGCGTCAGCGTGCCGATCGCGTGCCCGAAGCTGCTCGCGCCGGTGTGCGGCTGCGACGGCAAGACGTACAACAACGACTGCGAGCGGCAAGTGCAGGGAGTTGCAAAGGATCACGACGGCCAGTGCGTCAATGTCGGCACTTGCACCGTGGGCGTCGCGGACGGCAGCTGCGGCAAGAGCCAGTTCTGCCAGGGCAGCGGCATCGGCGTCTGCAGCGGCAACGGCGTTTGCACC
>CAIXAA010000659.1 GCA_903917305.1 uncultured Myxococcales bacterium
GACTTCGGTCGGATCGTCTCCTGCTCCAGCCAGGGGTGCTTGGTCGTGAAGATCTCAAACTGATCGTAGATCCACTCGGCCATCGGCTTGGGCCAGGTCACGCGCTCCAACTCGGTCATGCGCTCTTCATAGGGCACGCCGTCGGCCTTCAAGTCCGCAATCAGCAGCGTCTTTTCGCGGCTCACCTGCGCGCGCAGCACCGGCATCGGGTTCTCGAGGATCGACTCGCACAGCGTCACGACGTCCAGGACCCAGGTCTCGCGATCCGGGTCGAGGTGGTCCAGCGTGTCGACCAGCCACAGCGAAAGCGTGTGATGCAAAGAGAAATCGCGCTGCAGCCCCTCCGCCACCACGGCGTCGCTGCCCCAGGCATGCTCGCGCGGAACCACGTCGATCACGCCGGCCGTCCGCAGCGCGCGAAACAGCCGCGCAAGCTCGCGCCGCAACGCCAGTTTCGCCGCCGGCCTCTCGTGCGACCGGCCGATCAGCTCGCACAGGGCGCGCAGCCCGCCGCCCGGCCGCCAATCGTCCTCTCGCCGGCGAAGCATCGACAGAATCATGCCTTGGTCGATGCGGAACACCGACTGCAGCGCCTCCGGCCGACCGTTCACCAGCTTCTCGAACGTGTCCTTGCCCCAAGGAATGTAGCCTTTTTCCGGGGGCTTCTGGCGCACGAACGACTTCGGCTTGCCGCGCGCATCGGTCTTCAACTCCAGGCGCTTGTTGTTGATGATGTGCTCCGGCGCCTGCACCGTGACCCAGCCCTCGGTGTCGAACCCTTTGCGCCCTGCCCGGCCGGCGATCTGCTGGAACTCCCGAACCGAGAGAATCCGCGAGTTTTCCCCATCGAACTTGCAGAGTTTGGTCAGCACGACGCTGCGCAGCGGCACGTTGATGCCGACGCCCAGCGTGTCCGTGCCGCAGATGACCTTGAGCAGACCCCGCTGCGCCAACTGCTCGACCAGCAAGCGATAACGCGGCAGCAGGCCGGCGTGGTGGATGCCGATGCCGGCCCGCAGGTAGCGCTGCAAGTCCTTGCCGTAGGGACTCGACCAGCGCTGGCCGCTCAAAACCTCAGAAAGCGTACGCTTTTCTTCCTTGGTGCAGACATCCAGGCTCATCAGCGCCTGGGCCGACTCCGCCGCCTCGCGCTGCGAGAAGTGCACGAGATAGATCGGCGAACGTCCTGATTTCAAGTAGTCCGCCACCGTCTCGTGCAGGGGCGTCTCGCGGTAGTCGAAGTGCAGCGGCACCGGGCGCGTCACGGACGTCACGAGCTCGATCGGCCGGCCGGTGCGCGCCTTGAGGCCTTCCTCGATGGCGGTCGTATCGCCCAACGTCGCGGACATCAGCAGGAATTGCGTCTTCGGCAGCCCGAGCAGCGGGATTTGCCAAGCCATGCCGCGGTCGCGATCGGCGTAGTAGTGGAACTCGTCCATGACGACGCAGTCGACCGGCGCCTCCGCGCCCTCGGAAAGCACCATTTGGGCAAGCACTTCCGCGGTGCAGCAGATGATGGGCGCTTCGCGGTGGATGCTGGCGTCGCCGGTCAGCAGGCCGACGCGCTCCGCGCCAAACTCGCGGCACAGCTCGAAGAACTTCTCGCTGGCCAACGCCTTGATCGGCGCGGTGTACCAGCAGCGCTTGCCGAGGACGACGCCGCGCAAGTGAAGCGCCGTGGCGACGAGCGACTTGCCGGAGCCGGTGGGCGTGGCGAGGATGACGTGGCGATCGGCGTAAAGCGCGAGGATCGCTTCTTCTTGCGCCGGATAGAGCGTCAAGCCGCGCGACGCGGCGTGGTCGAGGAACGCCAGCAACGCGTCGTCGGAGTTCGCGAGCGAGGGCAAACGGTCGGCCAATGTCAGCGGTGTGTCGGTCACGAGAGACTCCTGGGCGGCGCAGGCTAGCGTAGATCCTTGCGCACGGCCATGCGTCCCACAGGCAGGCGCCGACCGGCGCCCGGAGGCATCCTACCCGTGCGGCTCGCCCTCTTCCTGAGCGCTTTCCTCGCTTTGTGGCCACTGCGCGCCAGCGCCGACGTTGCCAGCGGCGCCAGCGTGCAGCCCGAAGCGGCGTTCGCGCTCGACGGTGTGGAGCGCACCATCGCGAAGGTCGGCCCCGTTCGCTGCCCCAAGGTCGACCTCGTCAGCTACAAGGGCGACATCGTCAAATATTACGCACCCGTCCGCGTCTTCGTCGGCTTTCGCGAGCGCCTGCGCCGCTTCGAGGCCGTCGTGCGCGACACCGCCATCGACGTCTACGGCCGCGCGCCCAAGAGCATCCACCACCTCGGCACCCTCAACTGCCGGCGCATCCGCACGTGGCCGGATTACTTGTCGGAACATGGCCTTGGCAACGCCATCGACGTCTCCGGCTTCGATTTCGGCCCGCTGCCGCGCAAGGCCAGCCTTCCCGAAGGCTTGCCCGGCTCCTTGCGCCGCGGCTTCCAGGTGCGCCTCGATCCCGACTGGGACGGCACGTCCGAGAAGGGCGCCGTCCACGCCCGCTTCCTGCGTCTGCTGGCCGAGCGCGTCGTCGCCCGCACCGACATCTTCCGCGTGATGCTCGGGCCGGCCTATCCTGGCCACAAGAACCACTTCCACTTCGATTGCGCGCCTTGGCGCATCGTCTGGGTCTTCAACCACCCGTGACGTCCGCAGGGCCTCGACTGCCGCGCCATGCATGCTAAGTTTCGCGCGTTGTGGTTTCGCGACCCGGTCGAGGCGATCATGCACACGCGACTTCTTGCCGCCTTTCTTGGAAGCGCTCTGGCCATCGCCTGCGGCAGCACGCCCGCATCCCCCGACACGTCCGCCGCCGACGCCGGCGCCGACACCGCGTCGCGGTGCCCGACCGCCACGGCCCCGGCAGGATTCCACGGCAGCTGCGAGAGCGTCGACTCCACGGTCCACACCTGCGAGGACTTCACGGGCAGCGGCTGGGCCGCGAGCGGCACCGACCAGGCCTGCATCAGCGACGGCGCCAAGTTCTCCGCGACGACGCCGTGCCCGACCGCGGGCCTCGTGGGCAGGTGCCTCTATGTTTGCGGCGGCCCTGGCGAGCGCCTCGCCTATGTCTACGACGGCGACGAAGCCACGGCGAAGGCGAATTGCGAAGGCATCGGCGCGGGCAAGTGGCTGGGCAAGTAGCGTCCGCGCCTCAACACCGCGCTTGATCCGTGCCACGGCCCCGCATACGCTCGCGGCCCCAAAGCGAGGCCGTCCATGCGCTATGTCTTCCCGCCCCCAGCCGTTCCCAGCGTTGCCGTCGCCGGCAGCGACGCGCGCTTCCCCGTGCGCCGCATCTGGTGCGTCGGCCGCAACTACGCGGCGCATGCCCGCGAGATGGGGATGAGCGACCGCGAACCGCCGTTCTTCTTTGCCAAACCCGCGGATGCGTTGGTGGAAGACGGCGCGACGATTCCCTACGCCTGCGCCACGAAGAACCTGCATCATGAAGTGGAGTTGGTCGTCGCGCTCGGGTCGGCAGGCAAGGATGTGCCGGTTGCGCGCGCGCTGGACCTCGTCTACGGCTACGCGGTCGGCTTCGACTTGACGCGCCGCGACCTGCAGAACGAGGCCAAGAAGGACGGCCGCCCGTGGGAGCTGGCCAAGGCGTTCGACCGTTCGGCGCCCTGCTCCGCCCTCGTTCCGGCAGCGGTGATCGGGCACCCGAAGAGCGCGGCGATCTCGCTCACGGTCGACGGGCAGCCGCGCCAGGCAAGCGATGTCTCTGAGATGATTTGGAATGTCGCGGAGACCATCTCGGCATTGTCGCGCTACGTCGAGCTCGCTGCCGGCGACCTTATCTTCACCGGCACGCCCGAAGGCGTCGGCCCGGTGCTCCCTGGCCAGGTCCTGGTTGGATCCATCGCCGGCATCGGCACTTTGCGTTGCACCATCGAGGCTGCCCGATGACCGAACCCCAGTTCGAGCCCTACATCGCCCCCGGCACCCAGATGCGGGAGCTGACGTGGCGCGGCGTCCTGGCCGGCACGATCCTGGGCATGGTCTTCGGCGCGTCCTCGCTCTACCTCGTGCTCAAGGTCGGTCTGACTGTCAGCGCTTCGATTCCGGTGGCGGTCATCTCGATTACGCTGTTCCGCCTGATGTCCAAGTTCGGCATCCGCGACGCGACGATCCTCGAGCACAACATCGTCCAGACCGCTGGATCCGCTGGAGAATCCATCGCTTTCGGCGTCGGCGTCACCATGCCGGCCATCCTCATCCTGGGCTACGACCTCGAAGTGACACGCGTCACGCTGGTCGCGGTCCTCGGCGGCTTGCTGGGCATCTTGATGATGATCCCGCTGCGGCGCGCCCTCATCGTCCAGCAGCACGGCATCCTCAAGTACCCGGAAGGCACTGCTTGTGCAGAGGTTTTGAAAGCTGGAGCCTCCGAGGAATCGCGCGCCGCCGCCTCCGACAGCGCCCGCGCTGAACACGCCGCCTCCGCCGCCGCCGGCCTTGGCCAGGACACCAGCGCCAACACCATCTTCACCGGCTTCGGCATCGGCCTCATCTACAAGACGGTCATGGTCGCCCTCAAGGGCTGGAAGGACACGCCGGGCGTCATCTTCGGCAAGCCCTTGGCCGCCGGCTCCTTGTCCGCTGAAATCTCTCCGGAATTGCTCGGCGTTGGCTACATCATCGGCCCGCAGATCTCCGCCGTCATGTGCGCCGGCGGCGTGCTCGCCTACCTCGTGCTCATCCCGCTCATCAAGTTCTTCGGCGAAGGCATGACGGTCGCGCTACCGCCTGGAACCATTCCGATTTCGCAGATGGGCCCCGACGAGATCCGCGGCGCCTACGTCCTCTACATCGGCGCCGGCGCCGTCGCGGCGGGCGGCATCATCAGCCTCGCGCGCTCCATGCCGCTGATCTGGCACGGTTTGCGTGGCGGTCTCGCGGACTTGCAGAAGGGCGCCGGCCACGCCGCCTCCATCCTGCGCACCGACCGCGACTTGTCCATGAAGTTCGTGGGCATCGGCATCCTCGGCCTGATC